>JBBSRY010000604.1:0-2286 GCA_038242595.1 Mycobacteriales bacterium | reverse complement strand
ACCTGCTCCAGCGGGAGCGCTTCGACTTCCACCACAATCGTCATCCGCGAGACCTCCGGATTTTCGGTGGGTCCGACAGCAAGGGAGTGAATGTTGAAATCGCGGCGGGAGAACAGGGAAGCAACGCGGGCCAGCACGCCTGGGCGGTTTTCCACCAGGACCGACAGAGTGTGTCTGCTCATCTCACACCCCGTCGAACAACGGGCGGATGCCACGCGCGGCTTCGATTTGACTGTTTCCCATTCCCGCGGCGACCATCGGCCAGACCTGGGCGTCCTTGCCCACCGTGAAGTCGACAACGACGGGCTGGTCGTTGATGGCCATCGCTTCGTTGATGATCCGGTCCACGTCTTCCTTTGACTCGCAACGTAAACCAATGCAACCCATGGCCTCGGCCAGCAGCTTGAAATCCGGAATCCGGTGCTTGTGGGTGCCCAACTCGGTGCTGGAGTACCGCTCCCCGTAGAACAGGGTCTGCCATTGGCGCACCATGCCGAGGTTGCCGTTGTTGATCACCGCAATCTTCACCGGGATACCTTCGATGGCGCAGGTGGCCAACTCCTGGTTGGTCATCTGGAAGCAGCCGTCACCGTCAATGGCCCAGACGACCTTGTCCGGCATTGCCACCTTGGCGCCCATGGCGGCCGGGACGGCATATCCCATGGTGCCAAGACCGCCGGAATTGAGCCAGGTGTATGGCTTTTCATACTTGACGAACTGTGCGGCCCACATCTGGTGCTGTCCAACGCCGGCGCAGTAAATTGTATCCGGACCGGCGATGGCGCCGAGCCGTTCTATCACGTACTGCGGCGCCAGGGTGCCGTCATCCGGCTCATCGTAACCCAGCGGGAAGGTCTTGCGCAGGCCGTCCATCTCGGCCCACCAAGCAGTGAGATCACTGATGGCACCAGCGTTTTGCTCAGTCTTGATGGCGGCGATCAGCTGTGTGATGACATCCTTGGCGTCACCGACGATCGGCACATCAGCAATCCGGTTCTTGGAGATCTCGGCCGGATCGATATCGGCGTGGATCACCGTGGCGTCGGGGGCGAAGGTGGCCAGATTTCCGGTCACCCGGTCATCGAAGCGGGCGCCGAGAGTGATCAGCAGGTCGGCTTTCTGCAGGGCGGCAACCGCGGCGACGGTGCCGTGCATTCCCGGCATTCCCAGATGCTGGTCATGGGAATCCGGGAACGCACCACGGGCCATCAGGGTGGTCACCACGGGAATACCGGTCAGCTCGGCCAGCACCAGAAGTTCGGCGCTGGCGTGTGCCTTGAGAACCCCGCCTCCGACATAGAGGACGGGACGCCGGGCGGACGTGATCAGTTTGGCCGCGGCGGTGATTTGACCCGCGTGCGGACGAACTGACGGTCGATAACCCGGCAGCGAGACATCCTGGGGCCAACTGAAGGTGGTTGCGGCCTGCAGGATGTCTTTCGGGATGTCCACCAGCACCGGACCTGGCCTACCGGTCGAGGCGATGTGGAACGCCTGGGCAATGATCTTCGGGATATCCGCAGCATCGGTGACCAGGAAGTTGTGTTTGGTGATCGGCATCGTGATGCCGCAGATATCGGCCTCTTGGAACGCGTCGGTGCCGATGGATTTGCTGGCCACCTGACCGGTGATCGCCACCAACGGGACACTGTCCATATGGGCGTCGGCGATCGGCGTCACCAAATTGGTGGCGCCCGGACCCGAGGTCGCCATGCAGACCCCCACCCGACCGCTGGCCTGCGCGTAACCGGTGGCGGCGTGGCCGGCCCCCTGCTCGTGACGCACCAGGATGTGCCGGACCTTGGTGGAACTGAGCAACGGGTCGTAGAGCGGAAGCACCGCGCCGCCGGGGATGCCGAAAACAACCTCCACCCCGGCTTCTTCCAGGGATCGGACGACCGATGCGGCGCCGGTGACATATTCCACTTCCGGCGTTACCGGCTGCGGCGCCGGGCGCGTTTTGCCATGTCCGCCAGGGGAATGTGCGGGAGCAGTCGCTGTCTGGGCGGCAGATGCTGCGGGGACGACCGGCGCTGATCGGCTCTGCGTCATGATGACCTTCTCAATTGCTGTGGTGTCACACCGCTTTCACGGTGCTTGGGCTTCTTGAGGCTGTTTCTGACGGGGGTTACCAGCCATCAACGGTGCTGGGGCAATAAAAAACCCCCTGCCACCGAATGGGGTGACTAAGGGGGTGCGTGTCGTCGCGGTGGTTCCGCGAGGACACGCTAAATGATTACGAGAAGCAGGTTATGCACGTGTCTCACCATAGGCGTCGGGCGTGGT
>JBBSRY010000603.1:0-2286 GCA_038242595.1 Mycobacteriales bacterium | reverse complement strand
TGGGCGTGATTTACACCGTGATGGTGGCCATCCGCAAGCACTACGACCGGGTTGCGCTGGAGATCGCTGCGGACGAGGACGACATGATCATGCCGAGCCGGGTGCACGCCGTCGTGCTGGTTTCCAAACTGCACATGCCGACCATGCGAGCGCTGGCCTATGCCAGGGCCACCAGGCCGGACACCCTGGAAGCGGTCACGGTCAACGTCGATCCGAAGGAGACCGCGAACCTGGCGCGGGAGTGGGAGGACCGCGAGCTGCCGGTGCCGCTGAAAGTAATCGATTCCCCGTTCCGCGAGATCACCAAGCCGATCCTGGATTACGTCAAGCGGGTCCGAAAGGATGCGCCGCGCGATGTGGTCGCTGTCTTCGTGCCGGAGTACGTGGTCGGACACTGGTGGGAACAGCTGCTGCACAACCAGTCCGCCCTGCGGCTCAAGGGCCGCCTGCTGTTCACCCCGGGTGTGATGGTCACCTCGGTGCCCTGGCAGCTGTCCTCCTCCGATGCGGCAGCCCAGCGGATCAAGGATCGGGCCGACCGGGAGATCAGTCCGGCCGGACGGCGAAACGCAGCCTCTCGGATGGGCGACAATGAGGAACAGGGCGACGACTGAAAGCCGCCTGGCTCGGCAGGGTTCACCGAAGCTGCTGGGTCCCGGAATTCGTGAGGACGTAAGAAAATGGCCGGCGGCCGAGCAGAACCCACCCGAAGTGCATTTGCCGGACTTCAGGTCGATGACCTGATCGAGGTGACCATCGGCCCGGTTGCGCACGGTGGTCACTGTGTGGCGCGGTATGACGGCCGGGTGATTTTTGTTCGACACGCTTTGCCGGGGGAGCAGGCCCTGATTCGGATCACCGAGACCCGTCGTGATTCCTTCTGCCGGGCCGACGCGGTGGAAATTCTGTCCGCCGCTCCCGGCCGTCGGGAAGCGCCGTGTGTGCACTTTCGGCCGGCCGGATGTGGTGGCTGCGATTTTCAGCATGCGGCGCCGCAATTGCAGCGGGAACTGAAAGAAGCTGTCATCGCCGAACAGCTGGAACGCCTTGGTGGCGTTGATGTTCCCGTAGTGGTCGAGGAGCTCTCCGGCGGTGAATTCGGTTGGCGGACCCGGGTTCGTTGGGCCCAGGATCGGGGCGGGGCCATCGGTCCCAGGCTGAGTCGCTCGCATGAGGTGGTCAAGCTGACCCTGGCCGATCCGTGTTTGATCGCCGCACCAGGGTTGACCGAATTGGCTCTGGATCCGGCGGTGTCGCAGATGGTCGAGGACTCGGCGGCTGTTTCCTCGGCCACGTCGTCATCTGGCGGGCATCAGTCTGGCGTGAATCAACCGGTCAAGAAAGGCCATCGCGGCGGTCGGGGCAAGAGTCATGGTCAGCCATTGAATAAGCGACCGGCCCAACGTGGGCGTGGATCAGAGGCGTCTGAGGTCACGCTGACCGCCGGTGGCGACGGCGTACTGCACGCCAACCCCGGCGTCACCACCGAAACCGTGCTTGGCCGGCAATTCCAGGTGGCCTCAGATGGATTCTGGCAAGTACATCCGCAGGCCGCGCCGACCCTCGTGCAGGCGGTGCTGGACTTTTTACCGGATGTCCACAGCGGGATCGCCTGGGATCTGTATGGCGGTGTGGGACTTTTTGCCGCTTTCCTGGCCGAGGCGGTCGGACCGCAGGGCAGCGTGGTGACGGTCGAATCCGACGTCAGAGCCATCGAGTTGGCGGCGACCAATCTGTCCGATCTGCCGCACGTCAGGGTGTTCCCTGGGCGGGTCGAAGAAGTGGTCGCCGTCCTCGAGCGCAAGGCTGACGTCATCGTGTTGGATCCGCCGCGCTCCGGGGCGGGTCGAGTGGTATGCCAGGCTTTGGCCGATCGCGATCCAGCCGTCATCGTCTACGTGGCCTGCGATCCGGCAGCCTTGGGACGGGACACCAGGACGCTGACGGATCTGGGTTATCGGCTAGACGCGCTGCGAGCCTTCGATGCCTTTCCGCAGACCGCGCACGTGGAATGTGTGGCCCGTTTCATTCGGTCCTGACCGCACGCAGAGCCATCTACCGGTGGTGGACCCACCAGCCGGCGTTAGCCTGCGGCAGCGCGAGACTTTTGCCAGGTCAAAAGTGCCGCCGGGTCGTTGGTGATAATGCCGTCCACTCCCAGATCGGTGAGCGCCGCCCAGTCTTGCGGGTCATCGGCGGGGTAGATCACCACCGAAATACCGGCCTCGTGCAGCACCTTGACCACCTGCGGCGACTTGAGCAGCTCGGTGTGGTCCGGGTTGTAGG
>JBBSRY010000602.1:0-2287 GCA_038242595.1 Mycobacteriales bacterium | reverse complement strand
GTGTAGGTGCCGGCGATGAACAGGAAGATCATCGAGTGGTCGGCTCGCTTCATCCAGGTTCTGGCCCGAACAGAGACCCAGTGATGGCGATGATAGGTGGCGCTGATGCTGAACAACCCGACGATCGTCACGGCGTAAATCGCACAGGCAATGGCGGCGGTGCCACCGCGGGTGGACGCCGCTACGGAAACCAAAGTGATGCCGACGATGACGGCAACAATGGCGGAGTAAAAATGAATCCAGCCGCGTGCCCGCGGCTTGAGTCCTGCGTTGGGCTTGTTGTGAATCGCCGTCATCTTCGCAGATTACAGGTCGGAACTGGGCTTTTGGAGCGCGCGGTGGTGTGAGATCGGCTGACCCAACGGTGATACTCCCAATGGGAGCAACTTGGCGGCGTAAGGTCCCCTGCGTGAGATGGCCGGCATTGCTCTATCGCTTCTATGAAACCAAGCTGACCCGGGAATTGGCCGGGGCACAACGCCCGCACCATGTGGGCGTCATGCTCGATGGAAATCGTCGTTGGGCACGCAAAGCCGGCTTCACCGACCCCAATGATGGGCATCGGGCCGGCGCGGCCCACATCACCGAGTTGCTCAACTGGTGCCAACAGACCCAGATCAGCCTGGTAACTCTGTGGCTGCTGAGCACCAGCAACCTGGCGCGACCGGCCGAGGAACTTGATCCGCTGCTGGAAATTATCACCGACGTTGTCGATGAGCTTGCTGCTCCCGGGGAGCAGTGGAAGATCCGGATCGTCGGAGCATTGGAAAAACTGCCGCCGGAGATGCAGACCAGGCTGTCGGCCGCCGAACTACGGACCAGTGAGCGAACCGGGGTAGAGGTCAATATTGCGGTGGGTTACGGCGGCCGCCAGGAAATCGCTGATGCGGTCAAGTCCTGGCTGCGGGCCAAAGCCGACGAGGGCATGTCGACGGACCAGTTGATCGACGGACTCGATGTCGATGCCATTGGTGAGCATCTGTACACCTCGGGTCAGCGCGATCCGGATCTGGTGATCCGCACCTCCGGTGAGCAGCGTCTAGGTGGCTTCCTGCTCTGGCAGAGCGTGCAATCGGAGTTCTGGTTCTGTGAGGCGTATTGGCCGGATTTCCGTCGGGTCGATTTCCTGCGTGCACTTCGCGACTATGCCAACCGTCATCGACGCTTTGGTACCTGAGGTTGCCGGCGGATCACCGACGTGCGCGGCGTAACCTGCCAGTTGTGAATCTGGTGACTGAGTACCTCAAACTGGGCCTGCGATTTGACCGGGTGGTAGACGGATTCGTTGATGCCTACACCGGCGATCCCGCCATCAAAGAGCAGGTTCTGGCCGAACCGCAGCCCGATCCCGCGGATCTGGGACGGCAGGCCGCGGCGCTGAGCGCGGAAATCGCCAATACTGACCTCGCGGCCGATCGCGCGGCATTTCTGCGTGCTCACCTCGATGCGCTCGCGGTCAATGGCGTCGTGCTGGCGGGGGAGAAGCTCTCGTTCATCGACGAAGTGCAGGCGTATTTCCAGGTGCCGATCTGCCTGACGCCGACCGAGGTGTACGAACAGGCGCACGATCGGATCTCGGAATTATTGCCAGGAAACGGGCCGCTGCTGGACCGGGTCCGGGAGTACCGCAAAACCGAACTGTGCCCACCGGAGTTGGTGGAGACCGCGGTGGCAGCACTTGCCGCCGAGCTCCGCAAAACTGTGGTGCCTGCCACCGGTCTGCCCTCCAATGAACACATCGACTTCGAGATCGCCCGAGATGTTTCGTGGAGTGGTTTCAACTACTACCTGGGTAACCATCGGTCTCGGGTGGCGGTGAATGCCGATGTCGGGCACCGGATGAGTCAGCTCCCGATACTGGTGGCCCATGAGTGCTATCCGGGTCATCACACCGAGCATTGCCGCAAGGAAACACTGTTGGTAGAGCGGGGTGGTCAGCAGGAGCAGACCATCTTTCTGGTCAACACCCCGCAGTGTTTGATGGCCGAGGGTCTGGGTGACCTGGCGCTGTTGGCGGCCATCGGCTCGGGGTGGGGGCAGTGGGCGGCTGACATCCTGGAGGGAATCGGCCCCCGTTTCGACCCGGAACTTGCCGAGGAGTTGGAAGTGGTGTTCCGGCCGCTGAATTCCGTGCGGCAGAATGCCGCCATCATGGTTCATGATCTGGGCGCGAGCCCCGATGAGGTGCTGGACTACTTGCAGAAATGGGCGTTGGTGGACCAGGGGCGGGCTCATCAGATGCTCAGATTCGTCGGCGACCCGCTGTGGCGGGCCTACACCAGCACGT
>JBBSRY010000601.1:0-2287 GCA_038242595.1 Mycobacteriales bacterium | reverse complement strand
CAACCCAGTTGTTCACCGTAATGGCCGACTGTCCGTGCACCTGATGCACGTTGACCACGTGACGACCCTGCAGAATCGCGAGATTGACTGTTTCGCCCGCTATTTCGGCCAACTCGGCGCAGATCTGAGCGCCCTGTTTGGTCAGATCCAATTGCCCCGGAATCGCGCCGGCCAACCGCAGAACCCCGAATCCCAGCGTGTAGCGACCGCGATCGCCGGCCTGCTCGACCAGACCCCTGGTTTCCAACGCCCCGAGCAACCGGGATGCGGTAGATTTGTGAACTCCCAACGCCAGCGCAATCTCACCGACGCCCGCCTCCCCGTCCCTGGCAAGTATCTCCAGGGTGGTGATAGCGCGGTCCACTGATTGGACCCCGCCGGCAGTACTGTCGTTGCTCATGACGCAACGATAGGCGATAGATCAGGCCCACGGCCTCACCAGTACCGTTCGAGAGGAAACAGTGTTCAAGAGAACCGCAGCATCCTATGACTACGTGGTTGTCGGCGGCGGAAGCGCCGGAAGCGTGATCGCCAGCCGGTTGTCAGCCGACCCGGAAAAGTCGGTCCTGGTGCTGGAAGCGGGCCGTAGCGACTACCCGTGGGATCTGTTCATCCAGATGCCGGCCGCGTTGACCTTCCCGAGTGGCAATCCGCTCTACGACTGGCGCTACGAGTCCGAGCCGGAGCCGAAGATGCACGGTCGTCGCATTTCTCACGCCCGTGGGAAGGTGCTCGGCGGTTCGTCCTCTATCAACGGGATGATCTTTCAGCGCGGCAACCCCCTGGACTTTGAGCGATGGGGCGCCGATGTCGGCATGGAGAACTGGAACTGGGCACATTGCCTACCGTACTTCCGCCGGATGGAGAACTGTCTGGCAGCTGCCCCGGACGATCAACTTCGCGGTAAATCGGGTCCACTCATTCTGGAGCGCGGCCCGGCCACCAACCCGCTGTTCGGTGGGTTTTTTGCCGCCGCCCAGGAGGCCGGTTACCCGCTGACCGATGACGTGAACGGTTTCCGCCAAGAGGGGTTTGCTGCCTTCGATCGCAATGTCTATAAGGGGCAACGTCTTTCGGCCTCCCGCGCCTACCTTCGCCCAGTGATGAAGCGTAAAAATCTCACCGTGCTGACCAGGGCGCTGGCCAACAGGGTGCTCTTTGATGGCACCACCGCCACCGGCGTTGAGTACCACCGCAACGGCAAGAACCACACGGTGCGGGCGGGGGAGGTCATCCTCTGTGGGGGCGCCATCAACTCCCCGCAATTACTCCAACTCTCCGGTGTCGGCAATGCCGAGGAATTGGGCAAGCTCGGCATCAAATCGGTGGTTGACCTGCCCGGGGTCGGCGCCAACCTGCAGGATCATCTCGAGGTCTATATCCAATACGCCTGCAAGGTGCCGGTTTCCATGCAGCCGAATCTTGCGCTGTGGCGCTACCCGCTCATCGGGCTGCGCTGGATGTTACAACGCAAGGGCCCGGCCTCGACAAACCACTTCGAGGGTGGCGGATTTGTTCGTTCCAATGAGGACGTGCAGTACCCGAATCTGATGTTCCACTTTCTACCGATCGCGGTTCGTTACGACGGCACGGTCACCGATGAGGTCAAGGCCACCGGCCATGGCTATCAGGTGCATGTCGGTCCGATGTACTCCGATGCCCGGGGCACCTTGAAGATCAAGTCGACGGATCCGCGGGAGCACCCGGCGCTGTTGTTCAACTATCTGTCCACCGATCAGGATCGGCAGGAGTGGATCGAATCGGTCCGAGTGGCCCGCAATATCCTGAATCAGCCGGGTATGGCGCCATTCAACGCCGGCGAAACCTCCCCGGGAGCCAGCGTACAAACCGATGAGGAAATCCTGAATTGGGTGGCACAGGATGCGGAGACCGCACTGCATCCATCATGCACTGCCAAGATGGGTCCGGCCTCGGATCCGATGGCTGTCACCGATCCGGAGACGATGAGAGTGCATGGCACATCAGGGCTTCGGGTGGCCGACGCTTCGGTGATGCCGTATGTGACCAACGGTAATATCTATGCGCCGGTGATGATGTTGGCTGAAAAGGCGGCCGATCTCATTATGGGAGTCGAGCCCCTGAAGCCGTCGGACACGCCGTTCTACCGGCACCAGAAGGCGTAACGACAGCCTCGACTTCGCTCGATCAACGACAGCCGCCGGCTCGTTGGTCGGGCGAAGACGCGACCCCAACGATTGTCTGCCGAACCGAAACCGGTCCATGCTCGGCAGAGGGCAGATACGAGAGCGTCAAGAACTGAAGGGCT
>JBBSRY010000600.1:0-2287 GCA_038242595.1 Mycobacteriales bacterium | reverse complement strand
CTCGGCCAGCGACACTTCGACCCTCTGCTGGTCGGTGACCAGCGATCGAAGCTGTAAACCCGTCAAGGGAAGTTCAACCGCGGGAAGTTCAACCGGGAAAGAGCTCTGGCTCATCGCTACTCCTTGAGATTCTGCAGACGGTGCACGCGTCATGCCTGCAACGCAAGCTTGAACCATAGACCTGTCCGGGTGCGATCGATCTACCCGAGTGCTCGGCCCGGCGGCTACTCCTGAAACGCGATCGCGTGACAGCGAGCCACGCTGCGATTGACCGACGCCCGGTCGAGGCCAAGTAGGGCCGTGAGCCAGATTCCATTTTGGATGATGTCGATGTCGGCGGCACGTTTGTTCGCTTCGAGCTTCGATGTCCCCGGGATCGCCGCTCGGATCAGGGAAGCCAGACCGGATCGGTAGTTCTGCTGCGCGGTGACGTTGATCTTGGCGAACCGCGGGTCGGCCTGGGCCAGTGACCACAGTTGCAGCCGGAGCGAGAGGTACCCGGTGGTCAGGTACTGCGGTTCGGCAACGCGTTGCAGCGCTGCCCGAAGATTTTGGGTGGGGGTCAGCGTGGGGTCCGGTTCGACGATCGCGATGTCCTGCTGTTCGATCCGGTGTAGAGCTGATTCGATGAGGATGGTTTTGTCGGTGTAGTAGTAGTTGACCAGTCCCAGCGCCACTCCGGCCTGCCGGGCCACCGCGCGCATGCTCACCCCCGAGATTCCGTGATCGGCCAGTAGCACCAGAACAGCGTCGAGGATTTGCTGCTGTTTGTCCGGCTTGCTCTTGGTGGTGGTCAGCATTGGTGGCCGATGAGGTGTTCGATTCGTGCTCGTTCCGCGGCATTGAACGGGCTTGAGGCGCCGGCACGGGAGTCAACCAGCACATAGATGTGTTCGGTGGTAGCTGCTGCCCGGTCGCCGACCTTGAATTCCGAAGTGAGTGTCAGTGACTTGTGGCCCACCCTGGCAATAGTGCGCACCACCTCGATGGTGTCCGGTGGCGCTATTTCGTGCAGGTATTTGATGGTCAGCTGGGCCGAGTACAGGGCCCGTCCGGATTCCAGGCGATAGGGCGCGCTGATACCGATGTCGTTGCAGAATTCTTCGTTGGCCAGGGCTGAGATCGTGGCGTAGGCGGCGTCATTGACATGACCGTTGTAGTCCAACCACGCCGGATCCACTGTTGTGGTGAATGGCCGCGGAGCGGTTCTCACCGGTCCAACAGCAGATGGTCGGTGGTGGGGCGGTGACGAGGGTGGGTGGTGGGGCGGTGACGAGGGTGGGTGGTGGGGCGATGACCAGGGTGGGCGGGTGGACCGATGGGAACCGCCGCGGCCGGTCGAGTGTTCATCTGGTTGGTCCAGAATCCGACACCGCCGGCGGCGCGTCGGCCAATCGTTTGGCGGCGAGGAATTTCGTGATCAGGTCGTCACGGCGAGCCGAAAGTTGCGCAACCGACTGATGTTCGGTGATCGGCGTGAGCCCGCTGACCAGGCGCTCGATGGTGTCCGGATCCAGGTGTGATTGTCCGAGGTCGTCAAACCAGCGGTTGAAACTGTCCGAGTAGCGAGCGCAGAAGTCGCTCAATCCACCGGGGCCGGCGCCCAGATGGAACAGTAGGGTCGGCCCCATTGCTGCCCACCGAATACCCGGGCCGGCCGATACGGCAATGTCGACATCTTCAACGGTGGCGACACCCTCGCTGACCAGGTGGATGGCTTCGCGCCACAGCGCGGCCTGCAATCGGTTGGCGACGTGGCCCGGAACCTCGCGCTTGACTTCGATGGTTACCTTGCCGATCGATTCGTAGAAGCTCCGTGCCCATGGCACCACGTCGTCATCGGTGCGGCTGTTACCCATCACTTCGACCAGCGGAATCAGGTGCGGCGGATTGAAAGGATGACCCAGGATGAAGCGAGACGGTTTCGCCCACCCTGATTGCATTTCGCTCAGTGTCAGTCCGGATGCCGACGAGGCCACCACCGCAGCGGGATCCAGTACCGGCTCGATGAGCGAATACAGCTCGTTTTTGAGCGCTATTTGTTCCGGGATGCTCTCCTGGATGAACTGCGCACCTTCGACCGCCTCCCGAGCATCCCGGCAGACAATGAGTTCGCCGGGAGGTCCCTCGGTCAGCCCCAGTGCGGTCAGGGTCGGCCAGGCTGCGTCGACCGATTGCCGAACTCGGGCCTGTGCTCTCGGCGCCGGGTCGAACAAGGTGACGGTCTTACCGGCCGCCAGGAACAATGCCGCCCAACTCTGCCCGATGACGCCGCCGCCGAGAGTGG
>JBBSRY010000599.1:0-2304 GCA_038242595.1 Mycobacteriales bacterium | reverse complement strand
CCATCATCCCCGGCAAGGGGTCGGTGGTCGGCGAGCGGTTCGTCACCCACCCCCTCGTGCGCCAGGTGTGCTTCACCGGGTCCACCGAGGTCGGCAAGCAGATCATGCGCGGCGCGGCCAACCAGGTCAAGAATGTCACCCTGGAACTGGGCGGCAAGAACGCCAACATCATCTTTGATGACGCCGATCTCGAACTCGCCGCCGCGTCTGCACCCGGGGCCGGGTTCGACAACGCCGGCCAGGATTGCTGCGCGCGATCCAGGATCCTGGTCCAGGCCTCGGTCTACGACGAGTTCCTGTCTTTGCTCGAACCTGCCGTCAAGAGTTTCACCGCAATCGACCCATCGGATCCGTCGGCCGAAATGGGCCCGATGATCACCGCCGGCCAACTCGCATCAGTTCAGGGCTACGTCGCCGATGCCGACATCGCCTTCCAGGGAAGCATTCCCAGCGGTAATGGCTTTTGGCATGCCCCCACGGTCGCGTTACCGAGAAGTGTCACGGATCCGATCTGGACCCAGGAAATCTTCGGGCCGGTGCTGGCCGTGATGCCGTTCACCGATGAGGCGGACGCCATCGCCAAGGCCAACGACACCGAATACGGACTGTCCGGCTCTATCTTCACCCGCGATATTGGCCGGGCTCTGCGGGTATCCCGCGCGGTGGAAGCCGGCAACCTGTCGGTGAACTCGCATTCCTCGGTCCGTTATTGGACACCGTTCGGCGGTTTCAAACAGTCCGGCCTTGGTCGCGAACTGGGCCCGGACGCCACCCACTCATTCACCGAAGTCAAGAATGTCTTCATTTCCCACCAGTAAGTGCAATTTCCAGCGAAGGAAGTAAACAGCACCATGTCAGGACGTCTTGAGGGTAAGACCGCAGTCATCACCGGCGGTTGTTCCGGAATCGGTTTGGCCACCGCCCGCAAATTTGCCGCCGAGGGCGCCAAGGTCGTCATCGGCGATCTGGACGACACCCGCGGACCCGAAATTGCCGACGAACTGGGCGGACTCTACGTCCGGGTCAACGTCACCATCGCCGACGAGGTTGATGCCCTGTTCAAAATGGCCAACGACACCTATGGCAGCGTCGACATCGCGTTCAACAACGCAGGTATCTCGCCCCCCGATGACGATTCGATCCTGACCACCGGACTCGATGCCTGGCAACGGGTTCAGGACGTGAACCTGACCTCGGTGTACCTGTGCTGCAAGGCCGCGCTGCCGTACATGATCGAACAGGGCAAGGGCTCCATCATCAACACCGCCTCATTTGTTGCCGTGATGGGCGCCGCCACCTCGCAGATCTCCTACACCGCGTCCAAGGGCGGAGTGCTGGCAATGTCGCGAGAACTGGGCGTGCAATTCGCCCGGCAGGGCATCCGGGTCAACGCACTGTGCCCCGGACCGGTCAACACCCCGTTACTGCAGGAACTGTTCGCCAAGGACCCGGAGCGGGCTGCTCGTCGGCTGGTTCACATCCCGGTCGGCCGTTTCGCCGAACCCGACGAGATCGCCAACGCCGTGTTGTTCCTCGGATCAGATGAATCGACCTTCATCACCGCCTCCACCTTCCTGGTCGACGGCGGCATCTCCGGGGCCTACGTCACCCCGCAGTAACCGTCGTCGGTCGATCAAGGTCCAGACCCTCGTCAGTAGAGCAATCTTGAGACCGTCCTGCGCTGGGAGTACCCAGGGAAAATTCGCAGCGCAGGGCGGCAGTTTAAGGTGGTCATCATGACTTCAGCGCGCCCCGTCATCGGTATTTCCACCTACCGCGAACCCGCCTCCTGGGGGCAGTGGGCCAACGTCTCGGCCAACCTGTCCCCCGCCAACTATGCGACTCAGGTGTCGGCCGGTGGCGGAACTCCCGTTCTGCTACCGCCTTTCGGTATCGCCGACGATATCCCGTCAGTGCTGGCAAGACTCGACGGTCTTGTCATTTCCGGCGGGTCCGACGTCAATCCCTCGCAGTACAGCCAAGAACCGGAGCCATTGACGGCCGGTTGGCGCGATGATCGCGATGTCTCCGAGCTTGCTCTGCTGCACGCCGCAGCTGATCTGGATCTGCCGACGCTGGGCATCTGCCGCGGGATGCAGATAATGGCCGTCCACGCCGGCGGCTCATTGCACCAACATGTGCCCGATCTTGTCGGCCACGACAATCACTCTCCCGGCCCCGGGGTCTACCGGGATAACCAGGTGAGCACTGTCGCCGATACCAAGATCGCGGCCATTCTCGGCCAGAGCGTGACATCCCATTGCCACCATCACCAATCGGTGAACGAACATGTCGGGATGGTTG
>JBBSRY010000598.1:0-2306 GCA_038242595.1 Mycobacteriales bacterium | reverse complement strand
GGTGTCACCGTCCTGGATGGCCTTGATGATTGCCTCATTACCGGCATCGCCATCGGCCACATCGAGCGCCTGGGCGGCAATGACGTGGGCCGGCACCGAGACCTCAATGCCGGCGGTGGAGTAATCGACATAGAACTTGTCCCACACAGCGGTCAGGGATCGTCCGTCGTCACCGATCTCCGGAGTCTGGGTGACCAGTGCCAGCGATTCGCTGGCCGCGTCGAAAGCAATACCGGTGGCGGGCACAAACTTCACGTTGCCCGCTGCTGGATCTTCCTCGGAGCCGATGACAACCGGCTCTGAGCCATCAGGCAGCAGGCCGTCGGCATCAAGGGTCACCGGGGCGCCGGCGGCATCTGTGTAGAGCGGATTGCCGTCTGCATCAGTCTGGATCGAGCTTCCGTCGTCGGCGATGGCGACATCGGCGTCATTGAAGATGCTGCTCTGGGCCGCCCAGTACAGCAGCATGTCCGCCGCACCGATCTGCACACCGTCAGACCAGGTGACGCCTTCGTTGACCGTGTACTTGATGGTCAACGGGTCATCGGATACCAATTCGCAGGTGCCGAACTGGTCATTGTTGATCAAGTTGAGATCGCCGTCGTAATACCGGAACGAGGAGTTGGTCAGGTACAGCGGGTTGACGTTGGCCACCGCGTTGCCACGACCGGTCCACTGGTTGAAGGACAGCAGTGGATCATTCCAGGCCACTCTGACCTCGCCGGCCGGAGCCGCAGCCGGCTCATCGTAGGCGCCGTGCGGAATACCGCAGGGTCCGGCTTCGCCGGCCGGGGCTTCGCCGCCGCCTTCGGTGCCGGCAGCGCCCGTCTCGCCGCCTTCGGTACCGGCAGCGCTGGTATCAGAGCCTTCCGGCGCCGCGGCCCCGCTGGTAGCAGCAGGTGCGGTGTCGTCACCATTCTGGCCTGGGGTGGAGCAGGCGGCAAAAACCAATGCAGCGCCCGCTACGAGAGCAGTAAGGGTTACCGCTCGTGTTCTTTTCATGGATGGTCCTCCTCGAGTAATCCCAACCGGTGCCCCTTGACGGTCCCTGTCGACCGTCAGCGCATGGACCAGCGGGGAGTCCCCACGTCGTATCTGACCCCCGAACCTTACGAACCATCTCGACTTTTGGAACTAGCGGGGGGCGGATCGTGACCGAAAGGTAATGACGGTTAACTCAAGCCAGATAGCTTTGGCCGAACTCGATCCGGACTTAAGGGAGCTTTCACGTCGACTTCAGTCCTATGCGACAAAAGCCTTCGTTTCGGGCACTGATTACAGGAAAATCTGTTCCTACTGGCTGGTTTTATTGTGGGCTGGGCCAATCGGGCAAACCCTGAAACGGGCCCTCCCACAACAATCTCCCGGCGTCGGCTTCCAGTTCCACGCGCGCCAGCGCCGGGCCCAGAGCCAGCAGCATCACCGGCTGAGCCAACGGTACCGATGTCATTTGATCCCAGAGTTCGGCATCAATAATGGCTCCGGCTTCGGCCATCTCCATCGGCTGGAAGTCGGGATTCTGGTAGGTGCTGACGGTCCCGATGCCCGTAGTTGGCGCGGTGGTGGGGGTAGGCGCGGTGGTGGGGGTAGGCGCGGTGGTGCCACCGGGGGTGGAGGTCGCACGGGGGGTGGTGGTCGCTGAGGCCGGCATCATCGCCGCGGCATCATCACCGGCCAGGAGTTCAGCCAGTTGGAACGGCGTCGGCTCCTGACAACTGCTTGATGCAACCAGCTCGCCGTCTCCGCTTTCCCTGCCGGTACCGGCAGCGGAGGACGTGGTGGCCGGTGCTTCCGGGGGCGAACTGACCGCAATTGCTACCGGGTTCAGTACCGCGCCGCACCCTAGGGATCCCATCGCGGTCGCACCGTCGGAGGAAGTCCTGGGCACTGTCGTCAGCACCATATCGGGCACCGAGGTGAGCAGCAGTTCTTGTTGAAGCTCCGCCTCGGTCAGCGCGACCAGATTGACCAGGATGCCTACCACACCCATTTCACGCTGGATCATTTTGGCCTGCGCCGCGGCCGCAAAATTACCCAACAGGTAACCAAGATTGAGACGTAAGACCCCACCGTCCTTGGCGTAGTACACGCCTTCACGTTGATAGCCAGCGGTGGCCAGAGCGGTCGCCGTGGTCGATCGATCATTGAGCGCGCCGCTGGGGATACCGTGCGCAACAACGGCTCTCGGATCTGTCGGTAACGAGATCTGGGCCTGCGGCGCAACCCACCCCGCATTCCATCCCCGGGCGAAGGTGAGTCCCAGATCCGCAGTGTTCAACGCCGCGGCCACCGCGCGACGGACCAAT
>JBBSRY010000597.1:0-2322 GCA_038242595.1 Mycobacteriales bacterium | reverse complement strand
CTCGATCGGCAGCGACTCGGCGTAGTGCGCCTTGCCGGCTTGAATTTTCTGCTCCCGCTCAGCCACATCGGCTTCCAGGTTCAATGCGGATAGATCTTTGAGCAGCCAACTCACCTCATCAGCGCGATAGGAGCCGAAGTCAGGGCCGTGCAGCGGGTTCGGTAGATCGCCAGTAGATCCGCCAGCGTTCGGGGTTACCACTGCCTGCTTATTTCGAGAGTCACCCAGGGACGAGGGATCAGCGCCATCGACCACGGCCAGCACGAGCGGCACGCCCAGATCTTCCAGGGCCGAAGTCAGCCCATCTGCACCTCGAAGTTCGGCCGTGTCCATTGCCGCATCAACCACCAACACCATGGCATCGGCCGGGACGCCATCCCAATCGGCGTTGTACAGGTACCGCGGGACTTCGGTGTCACCCTCGGGTGAGATGAAGGTCAGCCCACGACGTACCGGGTAGCCGGCCGCATCCACCGCATGCACCGGGGATCGGGTTGTCGTTTGAAAACGCATTTGTCGGCCACTGATCTCGCCCAGCACCTGCGCCAGACGCAGCGGCAGGTACATCAACTCTTCGGTACCGAGAACAAGGACTCGCTGGGCCGTAGCCGGTAGCTGAGGCAGAATCTGTTGCGCCGCAGAGATTATGGCGCGATCGAATGCCTTATTGTCGGCGGCAAGAAATCCATGCCGACCACCATCAGGTACCGTCGCCGGCCAGGCGATTCTGAGTTCCACCATGTGGCCCCGGGCGGGGGGCGTTGCCGGTGGTGTCGGCAGGTGATCTGCTTGGGCAATCCGCGCCGCGGCGGCCGCGGCCAATCCTGCCGGCAGATCAACCCGACCATTCACCAATGACACCACCGAGATCTGCACACCGAGCTCGTCGGCAAAGGTCCTCATCACCGCAACATCGGCGTCGCTGCGCAGGTCGATCAGGGAGGCGATCACATACTGCTGTCGCGGGAACATCTGGTGGATCTCGGCGATGGTGCCCATCACCGTCCTGCCGGTGGAAAACTCGTCATCGACCAATACCAGCACACCGGAGCCGGCGAGCAGATGGCCCGGAATTGGCTCCAGCAGATGGCTGGTTGCGTGCGAGTGCCCTTCTTCGAAGGCGCCTGCGATAGGCACACCGGGGACCTCGCGGCGAGTCGAGTGCAGGTACACACCGGCACCGAGCGCTTCGGCCACACAGTGACCCAGACCGGTGGCCGTCTCGGCGAATCCAAGCACGGTCAGCTCGGGTGATGCCGCCGCCGGCTCGCCGAGAAGTCGTACCAGCGCATCCGGGATCAAACCTGACAATGTTTTGACCGCAGCAGTTTTCAGCTCAATCGGTATCTCGGTTCCGGCCAACTCATGGCGAACCAGTGCACCGAGCAGCAGCCCGGAACCGCGAACCAACCGCGGATCGGCCGGTATGTGCTTACCCAGGACCGAGGACACGAGCAAATGTGCCCGGCGTGGATTACGGCGAAGAGCTACTCCCACCAGATCGGTTAAGTCGAAGCCGAGCGCCGAATGCCCGGTGTGGAGTTCGACCCCGAACTGATCGCGCACCCAGGCCGCAGTCGGTGGAAACTCTTGCGCGGTATCGGGTATCAAGAATCCACCAACGCAGTCAGCAGATCGACAAAGGAGGTGTTCTCGGACGCGACACCAAATATCTTGGCGCGCAACATGATCTGTTCAGCCCAGTAGCGATGCGGACCGGCCTCGTTCATCTTGTCCCGGTACGCCGATGCCTGCACACCGGTCTCGGATTCCAAGATGCCGCGCGCGTCGGAGTATTCCTCGTAAGAGACGACCGACAACGCATGGACCGGCGCCACATGCGACGGGTGGATGACGGTCTTTCCATGCAGACCGTTGGATCTATCCAACACACTCTCCCGGATAAGGTCATCAAAGTCCTTGGTAATGAGCCGATGTCGCAGCGAAAGCGCGTCATGTTCGACGAAGGGTGTGTGGCGCAACTGCGGTCGGAAGAGTCGTTCGTGATTCGCGAAGTACTCCCACACCGGGGCGGTGATGACAAAGCTGGAATCATCGCCTCGTCCGAGGTGGTTGACGGTGTCGGAGATCAGGTCAGCCACGACCCGGACATCGTAGATGGTCAAATCGCGCTCGCGGCGAATACCGAACAGACCGCACAGGTCAGTGGCGCCAAAACGAACGGCCAACACATTGTCCCGGTAGCGGTTCAGCAACTCGCGAATACCGGCCAGCGTGGCATCGCGGGACTCCCGGTAGATGGCCTCCGGGGTTTCGATGACCGGCATCACCAGCGCCCGGACATGATGCGCTGCACCGAAT
>JBBSRY010000596.1:0-2327 GCA_038242595.1 Mycobacteriales bacterium | reverse complement strand
CTGTGTCTGCTCATGACCACCGCCTCCCGCCGCATGCTGCTCGTCCACGCTCACCCGGACGACGAAACAACCAGTACCGGCGCCGCGATGGCCCGCTACTCCGCCGAAGGTGCCGGCGTCACTCTGATCACCTGCACCCTCGGCGAACTGGGCGAGGTGGTGCTGCCCGAGATCAAGTTGCTTGCTGCCGACCAGGGTGACCAACTCGGCGGGTATCGGATGGGCGAACTGAAGGCAGCAATGGAGGTCCTGGGTGTCACCGACCATCGTTTTCTCGGCGGACCGGGCAGGTTCCGTGATAGCGGAATGATGGGCACTGCGGGAAACGAAGCACCACGTGCATTTTGGCGCGCCGATAGCGATCCGCAGGTGATGGCGGCAGCGGTCAAAGCAGCTGTCGAGGTGATCCGCGAGGTCCGACCACAGGTCGTGCTGACCTACGACACCAACGGTGGCTACGGCCACCCGGACCACATCATGGCGCACCGGGTGGCGATGGCCGGCTGCGAAGCCGCCGCCGATCCGAATTACGAGCCGGACACCGAGCCGTGGGAGGTAGCCAAGATCTATTGGTCAGCTATTCCGATGTCAGTGCTGCAGCACGGTATCGACAAGGCAAAGGAGCAGGGGTACGACTTCTTCGGCGCCGAAAATGCCGAGGACCTGGGCATTGGGTGTCCGGACGAACTGGTCACCACCGAGATCAACTCCGACCTCTTTGCCGCCGCCAAGGTCGAAGCCATGCGCGCGCACGCCTCGCAGATTCCGGCCGACAGCCCGTTTCTCGCTGCCATCGGCGGCGACGACATCTGGGGTACCGAGCACTTCCGGCTGGTCAAGGGCACGGTGGGGGAGTTGAACGAGGCCGGCCACGAGACCGACCTGTTTGCCGGCCTCGACGACGTATCCGCCGAGGTCAGCTATCTCACCCATGTCAGCAAAGCGTGACCACCACGGGCCCGGTGCAATAGGCAGAATGGTCCTGGTGAGTCTGCCCTTCGAAATTCCGATCACTGCCACCGATCGATACACCGTGCTACCCAGCCCGGTCGGCGATCTGCTGTTGCTGGGCAACGGTAGCCAGCTCACCGGGCTGCATTTTGGCGACAATCCCCACGCTCGCATCGGCTGTACCGAGGACGCGATGGCCTTCGTCGATGTCCGCCAACAACTCAGCGAATATTTTGCAAACGATCGCACTCACTTCGATCTCCGATTGGCCCCTTCCGGTACCGCATTCCAGCTCACAGTGTGGGCCGCACTGACCGAGATCGAGGAAGGAGAAACTTCCGGCTACGGCGATATCGCCATCAAAATCGGCTCACCGGGCGCGGCGCGCGCCGTTGGAGCCGCCAATCACGTCAATCCGATCGCGATCATCGTGCCCTGCCACCGGGTAATCGGTGCCGACGGATCTTTGACTGGATTTGGTGGTGGCCTCGATGTCAAACGTCAACTTCTCGACCACGAGATCCCCGGACTTTTCTAACTCGCTGGACTGACCTGCTGCGTTCGAGATCGGCTCAACTGCACCAACAACAGGGTCGTGACCGGCAAGAGAATAACGGCCGCGAGAGCATTGAGGCCACCGAATCCGATAAGTCCCAGGAGCGGACCGGAGACCGCCGACGCCACCGCCCCGGCGCTGCTCATCAACATGTCAGAGCCGCCTTGCACGGTGGTGCGGATCGATTGTGGAACGGCTGCGCCCACCAGGCTGGATGCCGGCACCATGCAGAGCGACCAGCCCAGGCCCAGTAGGAAAAGCCCGGCCGGGACGGCGGTATGCGAGAGAGCTCCAAACCCGGACACGAGGGTGGAGGCCAACAACACGGCCAGTCCGACTCCGATCACCTGTCGTTGTCCGTATCGATCTGCCGCCCGGCCGACCAGCGGCGAAAACGCAAACATGCCGGCCACGTGAATGCTGATCGTGATGCCGACCAGTGTGACACTGCCTCCGTGATCATCCAGATGCACCGGCGTCATCGTCATCACGCACACCATCACCGCGTGGGCCGTGACCAACGCCGACAGGGCCAGCCGTCCGGATGGATTCGACCAGGCAAGCTTCAACGCGGTCAGCACTGGCGTCCGAACGGTCGGCTTGCCGCCATCCTGGTGCTGCTGTGCCAGCAGTAACGGGTCAGGTCGGAGCGTTGCCGTACAGATTGCGGCGCCGGACAACAGGATGGCCGCGATCACAAACGCACCCGACAACTCGGGCAAACCCAAATATCTGGCCAGAGCCGTGCCGGGCGCACCGAGGTTGGGCCCAAGAACCGAACCGGCCGTACTGGCCCACAGCACCAGCGACAGGTCCTGGG
>JBBSRY010000595.1:0-2342 GCA_038242595.1 Mycobacteriales bacterium | reverse complement strand
GATGTCGACGCCTTGGCCACTGCGGTGACATCCCTGGTGCACCAGTACCGCTCACCGAGCTCTCGCAGTCGGATCAGAGCCGTTGCCCTGCAACGCTTCTCCATCGAATCACGGGTACACACCCTGATCGATCTGTATTTACGTGAGATCGCAACATTCCATGTGATCGCCACTGAATTTGACTTGATCGCCGTAGCGGGATGACCGGTCAGCAGACTCTGGGTTGGTATCTGCACCACCACGGCACCGGCCATCTCATCAGGTTTCTGGCCATCCGGCCGCACCTGCGATGCGATGTGGTGGTGTTCAGCAGCCTGCCGACCCCGCAGACCCTTCCGGATCGGACGCGGTGGATGCAACTGCCCCGCGACGATCAGAGTGTCGGCGAATTTGTCGAACCAGAGGCCGGTGGGCTCCTGCACTGGGCGCCGCTTCACAATGGTGGCTATCGCGACCGCATGATGAAGATCGCTGCCGCAGTGGGCACGTTCAACTGCGCTGCATTCGTGATTGATGTTTCGGTCGAAGTCACGCTGCTGATAAGGATTCTGGGTATTCCGGCGATCGTGTTCACCCAACCCGGCGAACGTATGGATCTGCCACACCAGCTGGCCTATCGCGCAGCGCAGCGCATCGTTGCGCCGTGGCCGGCGCCGGCGCAGCCCTCCCGCTGGCTGCAACCATGGTCGGACAAGCTCACCTTTGTCGGCGGAATTTCTCGGTTCGCAGAGCGCGCCAGACAAAGCGATCCCGTACCCGGCCGGGTTCTCTTCATTGGCGGCGGCGGTGGCTCCTGCGTGACATCAGAGAATCTGCGCTCGGCCGCAGATGCCACCCCCGAAAGAACTTGGAGTTACCTCGGAGCAGCCGATATCAGCACCGTCGACAATGCTGGTTCAGCTGATGGCGGCCAGTCCGCGCCACAGCCGCGGTGGGTCGATGATCCGTGGCCGCTGCTGTGCGCAGCGTCCACCGTCGTCTCCTTCGCCGGGCAAAATGCCGTTGCCGACCTCGCCGCCGCCGGTGTCAGGGCCATTGTGGTACCTCAACATCGGCCATTTGACGAACAAACTGCCACTGCCCACAGGCTTTCCGAGATGGGGTTGGCAGTAACCCTTCCGCAGTGGCCGAGGGCAGAACGGGCTGCCTTGTCGTGGCAGCGAGCCTTCGAAGCGGTTGACGCGTTGACACCGGATTGGGCCAGTTGGGGAATACGGGGAGCGACCGAGCGCGCCGCGGCAGCGATCACTGAGGTCATGAGATGACCTCATTGCCCACCAGCGGCGTCGCGGTGATCACCGCCTGCTCGGCGCATCGCCTGGACCACCTGCTCAACCAGCAGGCGTTTCTACGGCAACGACACCCCGAAGTAATTCAGATCGTGGTGTGGCTTGATGCGGAGCTGCCGCCGGAGCTGTCCCCTGCGGTTGTCCTTCACAGCCCCCCTGGTTCCCTGGGATTCCAGCTGGCAGCCGCTCGCAACCTCGGCGCCGCTACCGCGATCTCCGCTGGCGCAACACTTCTCATCTTCCTGGACGCAGACTGCCTACCCGGCCAGGACCTGATCCGGCGGTATCAAGCTGCTGCCGGCGCACATCCACGGGCCGTCCTCTGCGGGCCGGTCACCTATTTGCCGGCCGGCTTCAGTCTCGACACGGCGACCGATCTGAGCACTGCGACTTCGCCACATCAGCTGCGGCCGGCCCCAGCGCCCGGACAGACCCAGGTGGCCGATTACCAGGAATATGCCCTGTTCTGGTCCCTCTCGTTCGCCGTGACGGCCGGTACCTGGATCGGTATCGGTGGCTTCGACGAGCGATACCAGGGTTACGGCGCGGAGGACACCGACTTTGCCTTCAAGTTCCGGAAGCTGCAGGTGGGAATGTACTGGGTGGGCGGGGCTGATGCCTATCACCAGTACCATCCGACCAGCTCACCCCCTTGGCACAATCTCGCTGACATCGTCCGCAACGCCGGATTGTTCTTCGATCGTTGGGGCGAATGGCCGATGCTGGGGTGGCTGAAAGCATTTCAAGAAGCAGGTGCTGTCGAGTTCCGGGACGGGCGATACCAAGTATCGGACGTCTGATCCGCAGCGTCGACCGTATCTGTGAGTCCTGGGTGGCCTACTTCTCGGCGGCTCCTTTTTCGGGCAACTGTTGTTCCGGTATCCCGGTAGTCGATTTCGCCAAGATGGTTGGTCTCCCGGCCACCAGAGTCCCAAGCCAGTCCCACCGCGGATCCCACTTCTGTTGACACTCGCGTTCCCGCACCGCTGCTTTGGCCAGTCGGGCATCTCGATACCACCGACGCGCCCACCAGGATCCAGGCCGGGCAAGCCG
>JBBSRY010000594.1:0-2343 GCA_038242595.1 Mycobacteriales bacterium | reverse complement strand
GGGCAGCGACACACCGGGATCGACACTGAACACCACCTTGACCACCTCGCCCTGAGGCGTCACCGAGTCGACCGAGCCGACCTTCACACCCAGTACCCGGACGTCGCTGCCCGAATAGATACCGACGGTTGTGTCGAAGTAAGCGGTGACCTTGTTGTTGCTCGGCCGGAGAAAGACCCACCAGACGACGGTGGCCGCGACCAGGACGACGACGACGCCGAGCACCGCCGCGCGAAAGACTCTCCGAGTGTCCATGTCAGCGACCTCCTGTGAGTGCAGCTGGGTTCGGCGCAGGAGGGTTCGGCGCAGGAGGGTTGGGAACCGTACCGGAGTTCAACGGCGGTGGCGCCGCGTGCCCGCCCGACAGATCGACCACCCCGGGCAGCAAGAGGTTGGGCACGATGGCGTCGAACCAACGGCCGTTCCCCAGGGCATTGCTGAACAAGCGGTAGAACGGCGCCAGCATGGCCAGCCCGGAATCGAGGTTGCCGAGGTTGCTCGTCAGGATGTCAACGACGCCTTGGAGCTGATTGAGCACGGGACCCAACTGGGCTCGATTGTCGTTGACCAGCCCGACCAGCTGCTGAGACAAGGTTTGGGTGTTGGTGAGCAAGGCGGAGATGGCAGTACGGCGATCATTTAGCGCCGACAGCAAGACACTCCCGTCCCGCAGCAGGGCCGCGAACTCGGCATTGCGGTCAGCCAGGATTTTGCTGGTCTGTTTCGTCGAATCCAGCAATGTCGCGAGCTGCTGATCCCGGCTGGAAATCGTCTGGGACAATCGGGTGACGCCGTCCAGAGCGCCTCTGATGTTCGCCGGCGTGCCCTGAAATGCCTGGTCGAGCGTCTGGAAACTCTTCGCCAGCTGATCGGTGTTGATGTCGTCCAGGGTGTTGGTCAATCCCGAAAACGCCTCGATCACGTCGTAAGGAGCGATCGTCCGACTACGCGGGATGGCCGTGTCGGGATCCGCGCTCTGGGTGCCCTGGGGATCCAATGACAGGTACTTCTGTCCCAAGAGGGTTTTGATCTTGATCGCCGCGGCGGTCTGGTCCCCTACCCAGGTGTCCTTGACTTGGAAGCTCACTACGACGTGGTCACCATCGAGCTTGAGGTCCTTCACTGTGCCAGACCGGACACCGGCCACGCGTACCTCGTCGCCGGTCTTCAGGCCCGCCGTCTCACTGAAGTCGGCCGTGTAGGTCGTTCCGCCACCAATGATCGGTAGATTGTCCCGGAAGAGGACAGCGGCCCCGATCAGCGCCAGAACGACGAGGGCGATCACGCCGCTGACGACGGGGTTTCTGGCGCGGGTGGAGGCCATCAGTTTCCCCCGCCCGGTCCACACCGCGGCGCGGTGTTGGTGTAAATTGGCAGCTCCAGGCTCGGAATGCCGTTCGGCAACTCGAGCGGCGGTACGAAACCACCGGCACCGATCAAGGCGTCAGCGCTGCAGAGGTAGAAGTTGAACCAGGAGCCGTAGGACGCGAGACGGTTGATGGAATCCAGCTTTCTCGGCAGGTTGAACAGGAATTTGTTCAGTTCCTCGTTGTTGGTGTTGAGGTTGGCCGACAGATCACCCAGACCGGCCAGGCTGGTCTTCAACGGTTCCCGTGCCGGCTTGAGCAGGTTCGATGTGGCGTCGCTCAACTCGGCCAGCGAGGAGATCGACGAGGTGATCGCACCCCGATCCTGCGCCAGGCCGGAGACGAGTTGCTGCAACGAGATGACCAGGGAGCTCACCTTGTCGGCGCGTTGGTTCACCGTGTCCAGCACGGAGTTCAGGTTGACCAATAGTTCACCGATCACCTTGTCCTTGTCCGCGATGCTGTTGGTCAGGCTCGCGGTGCTGGCGACCAAACTGCTGACTGTGCCACCCTCTCCTTGGAAAACCTGGATGATCTCGTAGGAGAGCTGGTTGACCTGTCCCGGGTCGAGCGCCTGGAAGAGCGGCTTGAACCCACCGAACAACGCCGTCAGGTCCAACGCAGGCGCGGTGCGGTCCACCGGGATCACCGCGCCGCCGGGCATCGGCTGAGTCGCGTTTGGATCGCTGCGGCCCATCGCGATGTAGCGCTGACCGACGATGTTGCGGTATTTCACGGTGGCCGTACTGCCCTCGGGAAGGGTCCGGCCCTTCTCCAGGCCCATCGACACCTCGGCGACCGGTTGCTTGGCGCCGGCCTTGTCGATGAGCTTGATCCCCGTCACCGAACCGATGCGCACACCGGAGACTCGGATGTCATCCCCTTTGTTCAGTCCCGTCACGTCGGAGATCATCGCCTTGAGCGAGCCACCCCCGCTCGCGCCGGTGTTGGCGATGGTCAACGCGAGGATGCCAGT
>JBBSRY010000593.1:0-2343 GCA_038242595.1 Mycobacteriales bacterium | reverse complement strand
CGACAAATAGGTACGAGGAGGACTCCCGGTGTCCGGTAAGCGCAGCAAAGGTGTCGACCCCACGTGGCCGGATCCCGCCGACGGCAGTCATCCGGTGTCCGAACTCAACGCCGACCGACAGGGCGCGCTGTCGCCGTTCGGTGATCTGACCTTCCCTCTTGATCCGGCAGATCTGCCCTATGTGCACCCCACCACAGTGATCAATCGCTGACCTCGGTGGCGCACGGCCCCGTGGCCGGTTTGCTCCTGGCGGCCGGTGGTGGCCGCCGGTTCGGCAAGCCCAAGGCGCTGGTGACATCGGGCGGCGAAGCCTGGGTGACTCGTGGTTGCCGGGTGCTGTCCGAGGCCGGCTGCGCTCCGCTGATGGTGGTGTTGGGCGCTGCTGCCGACCAAGCGGCACCGCTCGTCCCCTCGCAGGCGCAGGTGGTGGTCAATGCTGACTGGGAGACCGGGATGGGCAGCAGCCTGCGCGCTGGACTGCGTCAGTGCCTTCAGCTTTCGCCCCAGGTGCAGGCGGTGGTGGTGATGTTGGTGGACCTGCCGGGGATCAACGCCGATGTGGTCGGAAAATTTGTCACGCCAACCGATACAACGCCGACCGAAACAACGCAGACCGGCGCGTCCCTGTCCGGGGTGCTGCGGCAGGCAACATTTCAGGGCGTTATTGGTCACCCCGTCCTGCTGGGCCGCAACCACTGGGCAGCTATCTGCGAGGCCAGCGGCGGCGATATCGGTGCCCGCTCCTATCTGGGAAAACACGGCGCAGTGTTGGTCGAGTTGGGGCACTTGGCCGACGGGTCGGATCAGGACACCCCGTAGGGCGTGGCGCCCCCGGCAGCAGGTAACGGCAGCTGAATAAGGACTAGCATCCATCAGGGAACTCCGGGGCAGGATGTCGGAAGCCCGGGTCGGTGCACTCGGGCGAGGTTTCGAACCGTCAGACCACCGCTGGAAAACTGCTGCGGCGATTACAAGGAGAAAACTCGATGGCTGTCCCCGGTCCCGGATATTCGATCACCATGCGGATCGCGGCGCCGCCGTCAGCCTCCGCGGCCGGCGATCTGACATCGCAGGTAGGTCGGGCCGGTGGCGTCATTACCGCCTTTGACGTTGTTGAATCCACTGGCACCTCGATGGTTGTCGATCTCTCCTGCAATGCGTTGTCACAGGGTCACGCAGATGAAATCACCGCTGCGGTCAACACCCTCGACGGTGTTGCGGTGCGCAAAGTGTCCGACCGTACCTTCCTGGTCCACCTCGGCGGCAAGATCGAGGTGACGTCGAAGGTTCCGCTGCGTAACCGTGACGATCTTTCCCGTGCGTACACCCCCGGAGTGGCGCGAGTGTGCATGGCGATTGCCGCCAATCCGGAGGACGCCCGCCGGCTGACGATTAAGCGGAACACCGTCGCGGTGGTCACCGATGGCACCGCGGTCCTGGGTCTGGGCAATATCGGTCCGGCCGCCGCGTTGCCTGTGATGGAAGGAAAGGCCGCGCTGTTCAAGCGGTTTGCCGGTGTGGACGCCTGGCCGGTTTGCCTGGACACCACTGATACGGATGAGATCGTCCGAGCGGTCGAATTGATCGCACCGGTTTACGGCGGCATCAACCTCGAGGACATCTCGGCCCCACGGTGTTTTGAGATCGAGGCACGCTTGCGAGCCAAACTCGACATCCCGGTCTTCCACGACGACCAGCACGGCACCGCGATCTGCGTTGTCGCCGCCCTGCAAAATGCACTGCGGGTGGTCAAAAAGGACATCACCGAATGCAGGATCGTCATCTCCGGTGTCGGCGCGGCCGGTAACGCCATCATCCGGTTGTTGCTGCTGCAAACCCCGGCCGACATCATTGCTGTCGATATCAGGGGCATCGTCTACCGCGGACGCGATGGCATGGACCCGAATCTGGCCGATGTGGCTTCCAAGACCAACGTGGCGAACCGCACCGGCACCCTGCGCGAGGCCATCGCCGGCGCCGATGTTTTCATCGGAGTTTCGGCGCCGAACCTGTTGGTGGGTGACGATATTGCCACCATGAATCCGGACGCGATTGTTTTTGCGCTGGCCAATCCGGACCCCGAAATCGACCCGATCGAAGCTCAGCGGCACGCCGCAGTGGTAGCCACCGGCCGCAGCGATTTCCCGAACCAGATCAACACCGTGCTGGCCTTCCCCGGTGTTTTCCGCGGCCTGCTCGATGCCGGCGCCCGGATGATCACCGACAGCATGCTGCTGGCCGCAGCGCAGGCCATCGCCGATGTGGTGCAACCCAATCAGCTCAATGCCTCGTTCATCGTGCCAAGTGTCTTTGATGCCACCGTGGCCCCATCGGTGGCGGCGG
>JBBSRY010000592.1:0-2343 GCA_038242595.1 Mycobacteriales bacterium | reverse complement strand
ATTGTGGTCGTGGTCGCGTTGACCGTCGGCGGCATCATCTCCAAGAGACGACGGGGCGAGTTGGACAGCTAACCCTGGGTCGGCAGGGAGGAATGCACCGCGCAGGTCGATCAATCGGCCGAGTTGCGGTAGGTCAGCGGCCGTTAGGCTCCGCAGCATGGGCATCGCATTCGAAGACCAGCTCGCCGGCCTCCTTGCCGAGCTCCTTGCCGACCCGGGACTCACTCCGGTCGCGTGGTCGATCACCATCGTGAATGCCGACACCGGCATCGTGCTGGCGGCCCATGACCCGGATCGGATCTGCCGGACGGCATCCATCGGCAAGCTGATCCTGCTGGCCGAGCTGGCCACCCGCCTTGCTGATGGTTCGCTGGCGCCGCGCACTCTCTGGGAGCGAGAGGCTGCCGACCACGTCGCGGACTCCGGACTGTGGCATCTGTTGACCACAGATGCACTGCCGGTGGTTGATATCGCCGTCCTGGTGGCGGCGGCCAGCGACAATCTCGCGACCAATGTCCTCCTGCGAAATATCGGGCTGGATTCAGTGGCCGCGCGCGGACATTTGTTGGGTCTGAATAGCACGGCGCTGCATGACCGGGTCCGCAATCATCGACTACCCTCCGATCCGCCCACCCTGTCCACTGGAACGGCCACCGAACTGGCCGGGTTCTTCGCTGCGCTGCACCGCCGCGAAGTGGTGAATCCAGCGGTTTCCGAGCAGTTGCTGGGGTGGCTGGCCACCAACACCGACCTTTCCATGACAGCAGCTGCCTGGGGACTCGACCCACTCGCCCACCAGGGGTCGGACCGAGAGATTCGGCTGTGGAACAAGACCGGGACCGACACCGGTATCCGCTGCGATGTTGGGCTGGTGACCCAGCCGGCCGGCACGTACGCCTACGCGGTGCTGGCCAATTGGCCGGCCGAGGAAGCAGATGCGCTGCGGGACAGGGTGTTGGAAACTATGCGGCGCATCGGGTCCGGACTACGCCAGACCCGATGAGAGCAATTAGATACCGAAGTCCACGCCGGTGAGTCTGGCCGACTCCTCCCAGAGCCACTTGGCGTCATCCTCCCGGTGCGCCCATTTGGACAAGGTGGCCTGTCCCGGCTTACCACGCAGCAGATAGCGGGGGCCGATGTACTCGCCGCCCCGCAGACCGGGCGCCACCGCGGCTGCCACCTGTGACTGCGCCCCGTGCGCGGGCGAGGAGCCCAATAACGCGGAAACCTTGCGGGACAAAAACACTATCGGGCTCGGCTTGTCGTCATAGGAGCGGTTGAACAGATCAGTTGCAGACCAACCTGGGTGCGCCACCACCGAAACGATGCCCAGACCGGCGGCGCGCACCCGCCGGTCGAATTCGAGCCCGAACATGGCGCAGGCCAACTTGGACTGCCCGTACATCCGCATCGGCGCATAGGCGGTACCCAGCCCGAGTCCTCGGTCCAACCGGCCGGCCCCTTGGTGCGCCATCGATGACAGCGAAACCACCCGGGTGCCCGCAGACAGCGCCGGCATCAGCTGTCCGATCAATGCGTAATGACCGAGATGGTTGGTGCCCATTTGCAACTCGAACCCGTCAACGGTGAACTGCAGGGATGGCGCCATCATCAGACCGGCATTTGCCACCAGGATGTCCAGCGGACCGGACCAGCCGGCGGCGAACTCGGCGATGCTGTGTTGGTCGGCCAGATCCAGCCGTCGCACCGTGATGTCGGCGCCGGGGGCCTGTTCCCGAATTCGGGCGCAAGCGTCGTTGCCCTTTTCAAGATTGCGAACTGCGATGTGCACACTCGCACCGGCCACTGCCAATGAAAGTGCCGTCTGGTAACCAAGTCCGGTGTTGCCACCGGTGATCAGGGCGACTTTGCCGTCCTGCCGCGTCATGCCGGACATCAAGCCTCATCCTGTATCGGGAACACTACTTCTCGGACGATCAATTGAACGGCGGCGGCAATCGGTACCGCCATCAGCGCGCCGGTCACGCCGAGTAATGCGCCACCGACCACGATGGCCACCACCACCGCACCGGTGGAGATGTTCACCGCGCGTTTCATCACCCTTGGATAGAGCCAGTACGCCTCGAACAGGTGCTGGCACAGGTAGAAGACGGCCGCGATGATGCCGATCGTCAGACTCTGGGTGAAGCCGATCAGCATCATCGACACACCGACGACAATCGGTCCGACCACCGGCACAAAATCCA
The DNA here is from genome assembly GCA_038242595.1 of Mycobacteriales bacterium. Classification (GTDB taxonomy): domain Bacteria; phylum Actinomycetota; class Actinomycetes; order Mycobacteriales; family Nakamurellaceae; genus Nakamurella. The sequence goes on along the minus strand of JBBSRY010000592.1, from coordinate 133 downwards.
ACACCGCGGCGCCGAGCGCAATCGCCCACGGGTAGGGCATTCCCACCACCGAGGCGAATATACCGGCCACCAGTCCGGCCTGGATGGCGATCAGAGTTGCGCCCCCCAGGTATCCACCCATCTGCTTGAGGAT
>JBBSRY010000591.1:0-2343 GCA_038242595.1 Mycobacteriales bacterium | reverse complement strand
GAGACCCTGAAGACCGATTCGGCACTGCTGTCGAAGATTCTGACCTACCACGTCATCGAAGGTCAGATCGCACCGGACGCCATCGTTGGCACCCACACCACCGTTGAAGGCCAGGACCTGGAAGTCACCGGATCAGGCGACGACCTGATGGTCAACGGCGAATCCGCCGTCATCTGCGGTGGAGTCAAGACCAAGAACGCCACCGTTTACCTGATCGACACCGTTCTGATGCCGCCGGCAGATGACGCGGCAGGTTCCTCTGCGCCGATGTCTTCTGATGCTTCAGGCAGCATGACCGAGCCGGCTTCGCTGGTGGGCGCCGGTTGCGCCGCTTACGCCGAAGCAAACCCGTCGGGTGCCGGTTCCGTTGACGGAATGGCCGCCGACCCGGTAGCCGTTGCCGCCGGTAACAACCCGTTGCTGACCACCCTGACCGCCGCAGTTTCCGGTGGCCTGAACCCGAAGGTTGACCTGGTCAACACCCTCAACGGTGGCGAATTCACCGTCTTCGCACCGGTTGACGACGCGTTCGCCAAGATCGACGCCGCCACCATCGACACGCTGAAGACCGATGATGCCCTGCTCTCCAAGATCCTGACCTATCACGTCATCGAAGGCCAGATCGCTCCGGATGCCATCGTCGGCACCCACACCACCGTTGAAGGCCAGGACCTGGAAGTTACCGGGAGCCTGGATGATCTCAAGGTCAACGGCGAAAGCACCGTCATCTGCGGCGGCGTCCAGACCAAGAACGCCACCGTTTACCTGATCGACACCGTTCTGATGCCGCCGGCTGCCTGATCTTCCGGCAGTTCCAGCAGTGACAATCCGATAGCAAGCCAGATCGAGCCCGCCGGCACCTCCGGCGGGCTCGATCTGTATCTGTCTATGCTCGAAGTGGGTTCGGTCCGCGGGGCAGTAGCAATCCACAGTCCGCAATCCGCAGTCCGCAATCCGTATAACACGGGGTTACGAATCACCCTGGTAAGTGAAGAATTCACCGCCGGAGTTGAGGATGTTCCCATGAGTTCAGTTCGAACGAACCGCGATCGCGTCGCTGTTGTCGGAGCCGGCGTCGCCGGGCTGACCGCCGCCTATTTGCTGCAGCGCAAGTACGACGTCACGCTCTACGAGGAGCAGCCGCGGCTGGGCGGGCATGCGCACACTCACGATCTGATCGATCGGGCGGGGCACCCGGTGCAAGTGGATTCGGGTTTCATCGTGCACAACGACCGGACTTACCCGAATCTGCTGAAACTATTTGCCGAACTCGGTGTCGCCACTCAGGAATCGGAGATGTCGATGAGTGTTTCCTGCGCCGGCTGTGGCTTGGAATATGCCGGGGCCAAAGGTCTTTCCGGGCTGTTCGCCTACCCATCCGTTGCCCTGAATGGTCGTTATCTGCGGATGCTGTTGGAGGTGAAGAAGTTTCACCTCCAGGCCCATCGAGTATTGGCCGACGGCGAGCAGGGAACAGAGCAGACTCTGGGCCAGTTCCTCGACACCGGTGAATACTCCGAGTACTTCGTGCAGCACTTCATCCTCCCGGTGGTGTCCTGTGTCTGGAGTTGCGGAGCCAGCAGCGCCCGGCTGTACCCGGCGCGCTATCTGTTCACCTTCTTGGATCACCACGGCCTACTGGCGGTCACCGGATCCCCGCAGTGGCGCACCGTCACCGGCGGCTCTGCTACTTACGTAGAGTTGGCGGCCAAGAATCTCACCGCCGCCCATACCGCGGTACCGGTGCGTTCCCTGACTCGGCAAGCCACCGGTGTCCGGATTCGCACCGATGATGATGACGTGGTGGATTTTGATCACGCGGTCATCGCCACCCACCCGCGGCAGGCGCTGGCACTTCTGGATGATGCCTCGTCGTCGGAAGCCGAGGTACTTGGCGCTCTGGAGTATTCGCAAGCGACCACAGTGCTGCACACCGATGGCTCAGTATTGCCAAAACATCAGAAGGCGCAGGCGTCCTGGAACTACCGGATGGATTCCTGTCGATCCGGCGACGACGACGTGGTGAAGGTGACCTACGACATGAATCGCCTGCAGCGCTTGGACTCTGCCACTCAATACCTGGTCACCCTGAACTCGCCCGAGTCAATCAATCCCGACGCTGTGGTGGCCACCATGCACTACGAGCACCCGACCTACACCCCGACCTCCGTTGCCGCCCAAAAGCGTTTGGCCGGGCTCACCTCCGATCGTCTGACATTTGCCGGCGCCTATCATGGTTGGGGATTCCACGAGGATGGTTGCGCCTCCGGGGTCCGCGCCGCCGAAGCTTTCGGAGCCGGCTGGTGAACGGACACGCGCCGGTACCGACACCGAGCGGGGCCG
>JBBSRY010000590.1:0-2347 GCA_038242595.1 Mycobacteriales bacterium | reverse complement strand
GCACCCTGGCGCAACTCAACGTCTTCGACTTCATCGTGACCGTCGCTCTCGGCTCAACACTGGCATCTGCCGTACTGACGAAATCGGTCGCCTGGGTCGAGGGTGCCGTTGCCCTCGCCGTGCTGGCCATGCTTCAACTGGTCGCAGCCTGGCTTGCCACCCGCATGAACCTGGTCCGACGCGGTCTTACCTCCGCTCCGACTCTGTTGGTACGAGACGGTGTGATCCTGCACGATGCGCTCCGGTCTCAACGCCTCACCCCTCAGGGTTTACGTCAAGCACTGCGCAGCAGCGGGGTCGGTGGTCTGGAGCTGGTTGCCGCAGCGGTGTTGGAGACGAACGGAAAGATCAGCGTGATCACCACCGCCCAAGCCGGAACCGGCGATGTCCTGATCGATGCCGAGCACCCAGAACAAACGCGTCAGCAATAGGAGCATCCGTCTCGCGTTCGTGCGTGTTGCTGTCAATTCGTCAAGCATGCAACCAGCACCCGCTGGGCCGCAGGGCGTCGACGATCACCAGCCTCGCTGCTGCCCGAACCCGATACCTGCAGCGAAATCGCTTGTCACACAAGGAATATCGCTCTACAGCTTCGCAAATGAGGTCTTGGTGTTAACGGATCGTCAGCGTTGGCCGAGGGCTTCGATTTGATCGGTGAGGGTTTCCAGTGCGTCGGTGAAAATTTCGGCGGACCGGTCCTTTGATAGTTCTGGTTCCAGTCTTGCGAGCATGGGGTATGCGGTCAGGTCGGTGGTGGGCGTGGCATCGGGGTCGACATCGGGCAGGGGGCCGATGTCGACGCCTTTGCTGGACACTTCCAGCAGCAGATGACCGAGCATGAGGCTGGAGAAAGATTGGTAGGCAGCTACCGCGGCCCGGTCGGAAAAACCGCAGCTATTCATCGTTTGCAGGAACGATTCCATCCATCGCAGACTGCGAAGCGGTGGCCGTACCCATGGCGCCGCAGCTGGCCTGGTGCAGATCAGCGGGAATACTTCGGGGTGGGCCAGGGCGATACGACGGACCCCGTGGGCAAGACGATAGAGATACTCCTGCCAACGGTCTGAAGACATGTGCACATCGGGGTCTCCATAAAGCTCATCAACGACAGTTTCCACGATGCCATCCAGCAGTTGTTCCCGGCCTTTGACGTGGTGGTAGATCGCCATCGCTTCCACACCCAGGTGCTCCCCCAGCCTGCGCATCGTCAACGCCCGCAGGCCCTCCTCGTCAATGAGGGCGACCGCGGCGCCAAGAATCCGCCGGCGGTCCAGCCCAGCGGGACCGGAACCGGCTGGGGCAGCCGGAATGACTGCCGCCGCGCCCCCACGACCCTCGAGGCTGTCGGGATCAATCATGAAATTTATCCCTATACATCAGTTGAACGTTATCAGCAGGAGGCCACCAATTCGGATTGTCGGCGGCAAACGAAATGCCGGTGTACCGGCATCGGTCCAGTAACTGTTCCCTACCGGGGCAGCCTGACAAGTTGGCGAACACAGTCATTCTCGCGCTGATTGTGGCGCGCTTGCAGACAACCAACGATTCATTATTTCTGGACCGGCTTCCTGGTATCAGATTCGAGTCGACCCCCAACTCAAACCTGTATTCCCAGTTTTCATCCGAATGGATAACACCTGGGTTTTATGTTGTAAAGGAGCAGCATTAGTGATCTGCTATACGTCGTAGAGCTACGTAGCCGCTCGACTGCCGACGCCGTGACACCCTCACACTCCGGTGAGCCCGCCGCGTTACGGTTGTTGCTGCTCCTTGAGGGGATTTATTGTGAACCTCTATTTGTGGACCGGCGTTATCCCCGCAGCGGCCGTCGGCGGGTTGACCGGGCTGTGGCAAACCCGTTGCCAGAGCAATATTTTTTCGCCGACGCCGAGGAGTCGGACCTCCATTGCAAGCCCAATCAGCACCCCACCTTGGGACGAGGTACAGGGTCCCAAAACCCGGTGTCGACCGGCGCCGGGCACGCAGCCTCACCGAGCCAAAGGGACAGCCAGATGATTTCAGTAGACAACGCAGCGATGCTCCTGGACCGAGGCGAGGTCGTCGGCTCTGACGGCGACACCATCGGCAAAGTCGGTCAGGTTTATGTGGACAACCAATCCTGCACCCTGAGCTGGGTGACGGTAAAAACGGGTTGGTTCGGGAAGAGTGAATCGTTCGTGCCGTTGGACCTGGCAGTCTCGGACGGCAACATCATTACCGTCCCCTACGACAAGGCGAAGGTCAAGGAAGCTCCAAAGCATGAACCCGGTGCTGAGCTTTCCATCCAGGACGAGCGGGAACTCTATTCTTATTACGGCGTCCTACAGGCGCCGATGGTTGCCGATCT
>JBBSRY010000589.1:0-2350 GCA_038242595.1 Mycobacteriales bacterium | reverse complement strand
TTCACACTTACTGCTCGACACTTGCTGCTGGACAAGCCGGAAAGTCGAAATACTGTGCGGCACCTCTGTTCGCCGGCCGGGTTCAGGCTCCGGTCATTGCCTTCCTCAACCCGAGACAGGTAACGCTCCGGCACTGCATTTTGTGCCCGCCCGCCATCGGTAATTACCACCGGGGCGTGACGTGTTCGTCACAATCGATCAGTTCCGGACGCTGTCGATATTTTGTACTCGGCGGCAGCAGGTTAGCTGACTTTCCGCGTGCGTGCATCGGCGCCCCCAGGTAGATGTCATTTACCAACATCAAGCTCGGGCACCTCCCACGGTCGGCGGTCTGAATTTATACCGGGGAAAGTGCCACCGGTACGACGCTTACCCTGGCAATGCGGCTTGCGAGGCTCGGTCCACATACTCTGGACCGGATCAGGCTGGCGAATGTAAGAAAACCTGGGCAAATCAAACGATTTTGTCCATCCTGCGCTGGTAACTTGCCTTCGACCGGCTGGTTCGTCGTTACGGTCCGCGGCAACATTTGTTGGAGTTTTTCGTCAGGAGGCATTCACCGTTGAGCACCGATAGCGCACCCGAACGCTACCGTCGGCGAAGTCGTTGGCCCGCTTTGGTGATCATTGCTTTCCTGGCCGTCGCGACCACGATCACCTGGATCGCCGTACTGGAACCGGAGCCAGTGGTCAGCAACGCCTGCAACGAGCCTGGTCCAGCACCCAACCTGACGAATGCCAGTACGACCGCCGGCTCGGGAAGCACCGATCCCAGCATCGCAGCAGACACTGCGAGCGCCGACTCGGCTGCCTCAGATGCACCCGCGGCTGATTCGGTGGAGTCAGATCCGGCTGCCACGGATTCGGGCTCCGCCGGGCCGGCTACCCGCACGACGATCATCACCAGTCTGGGCGCTATCACCGACAAGAACACGATGGTCAGCACTCGCCCGGCCAGCCCGACCACGGTCCGGCTCCGGGTCCTCAACGCCAGTACCGTGAACGGCCTTGCCAAGACCGTGACCGAACAGTTCCGCGAACAGGGTTTCGAGACCGTCCGACCCGCAGCCGGCGATCCGTTGTATCCGGCCGCAGATTTGCGTTGCTACGCCGAGATCCGCTATGGCGATGCCGGCATCTACGCCGCGCGCACGGTGCTGATCGGTGCGCCCTGCGCCACGCTGGTGAAGGACAATCGCATTGATGATTCGGTTGACCTGGCCCTGGGCGCTCTGTACGAGCAGGCAGAATTCACCGAAGAGGCCAAGGCTCAATTGCAGCAGGCGATCAATGAGTCCAAACCGCCGAATGTCATCGAAGGTCAGACGGCAGCCCCGGTTGAGCTCGCCAAGCCACCACCGCTGCCGACGGCTGTCTGCCCCAGCTAAAACCACCCCTCGACCTGAAACAGCCGGGCGGACGCCGACCCCGGTCCGTCAAGGGATGACCTTGCCGCAGGCGGTAGCCTCAGCCAGGAAAATCTGCTTGACCCCAGTGAGCCACACCCTGCACCCCGCATAGAGGAGATCTGCCATGTCCGGCCATCACAAGCACCATGCGTTCGGCGTTGATATCGGTGGTACCGGTATGAAAGGTGGCGTGGTGGATCTACGTGACGGAACCCTGGTCGGCGACCGCTTTCGGATCGACACCCCGAAGCCATCAACACCGTCTGCGGTCGCTGAGACCGTCGGCAAGATCGTGGCCAATTTCGACTATCAGGGCCCCTTCGGTGTCACCTTTCCGGGCGTCGTGCAGCGTGGAACCGTCCACACTGCAGCCAATGTCGATCCGTCCTGGATGGGTACCTCGCTGGTGGATGCGGTCAGTCCCTACGTCCCGGGTCCGGTGACGGCTCTGAACGACGCCGATGCGGCCGGGCTTGCCGAAGTACGGTACGGCGCTGCGAAAGGGCAGCGGGGGGTGATCATCTTGGTGACTTTTGGCACCGGAATTGGTATTGCCCTGCTCAACGACGGAAAGTTGGTGCCCAACGCCGAATTGGGTCACATCCAGATCGACGGTCTGGACGCCGAGGACAAGGCCGCTGCCTCCGCCAAGGACAACGAGGGACTGACCTGGGATCAGTGGGCAGCCCGCGCCGATCGTTATCTCGAAACATTGGAAAACCTTTTATGGCCAGAACTTTTCATTCTTGGTGGCGGGGTGTCCAAGAAGCCGGAAAAGTGGGTGCCGAAACTGAAGACCCGCACCCCGATAGTGGTTGCCGCAATGCGCAACAACGCCGGAATTGGGGGGGCCGCACTCGCAGCCGCCGAGGCCCAGTAGGCCGATATCACTCACTCCCACAGGCGGCAAGAAACGGTCGACGAAGCGAAATTGTCTAGGCT
>JBBSRY010000588.1:0-2356 GCA_038242595.1 Mycobacteriales bacterium | reverse complement strand
GTTGGTCCACATGCCGACAGTCCGGAGATTGTTACCGCCGGCGCCGTTGTCGAGCTAATCCATCTGGCCACGCTGTACCACGACGATGTGATGGACGAAGCCGAGATCCGGCGGGGCGCTAAATCGGCCAATGCGCGTTGGGACAACTCGATCGCCATTTTGACCGGTGACTTCCTGTTCGCCCACGCCTCCCGTCTGGTCGCTGATCTGGGACCGGATGCGGTGCGGATCATCGCGAATACCTTCGCCGAATTGGTTACCGGTCAAACCAGGGAGACGGTGGGACCAGGCGTCGGTGTTGACCCGATTGATCATCATCTGAAGGTCCTGGATGAGAAGACCGCATCGTTGATCGATACCTGCGCTCGGTATGCCGGGATGTTTTCCGGCGCGCCGGAAGGGCATATTTCGGCACTGCGTCGCTATGGGCGCGCTGTCGGGGTGGCCTTCCAAATTTCTGACGACATTATTGACATCACCTCGACCGACTCGGGCAAGACACCCGGTACGGATCTACGTGAGGGTGTACCGACCCTGGCAGCGCTCTACACGATTCGCGATGGGCTCGATATCCGGTTGATCGATCTGGTCTCACGCCCGTTGGTCGAGGACGCGGAAGTGGCTGAGGCCGTCGGGCTCCTGCGCGAATCGGCGGGAATGAAGCAGGCGAAGCAAACCCTTGATCGGTATGCGGCAACGGCGCAGGCGGCACTGGCAGAATTGCCGCAATCTGCCTCCCGTGATGCTCTCGGCTCGTTGACCCAGTTTGTGATCGCCCGCTCCCGGTAGATGAGCGGCTGCTCAACGCAAGGTTCAGGAGAGCTTTCGTATCCTCGCGTGCCTGTCGGACCGTTCCGGTAACGTCGAAAATCCAACGCTCGAGGCGTACCTCTGGCGTGCTGATGAGTGGTAGATGAGGTTCTTGGTAATGCGAAAACGGCTCAAAGCAGCAGTGGTGCTCGTTGGTGTCGTGACGATGCTGACCGCCTGTAGCTCCACTCCGAGTGGGGTAGCGACGGCTCCGGTGGCTTCCGGTGGTACCACTGCCGATCCGAGCCCCGCCGGCTCAAATTTGGTCCCAGAATCTGAAACATCCTCTGCTGGAACGGCTGCCAGCTCGGCAGATGGTGGTGATCCGGGGACCGGTTTCAACTACCCGTCGACCCCGGCCACGCTGCCACCCACTGTCAGCACGCAGGGCCAGGGCCGGATTGTGGAGGGAGTGCGCCTCTCCGAGTACGTGATCGTTCCCACGCTGGTTCTTCCGGACTACACGGAGTCGAAAAATTTCTCCACCTATGTGCTGAAGGACGGTGAGTCCACCGGAAATGTGCTGCCGACGGGGGTACCGGAAATCGCGACCGAGTTCAACATGATTTCGGGATTCAGCACCGCCAGGGGAACGAAGAATGACAGCGTGGGGCGAAGCCGGGAACTCATCAATGCGGTGATGATTTTTGAGTCGCCCGAGGATGCGCTGGCCGCTGCCAAGTCGATGAACGATGTCGTCGGCGCCGTCAAGGACGGCCCGGACACGATTGCCATTCCCGGGGTGGAGGGTGATCTGGTTGCCACGGCAGTTTCCGGGTTGAACTCCGGCCAGTCCCAGCTTTTCGTAGCTCGAGGTTCGCTGGTCATTTACGTCCTGACCTCCACCAAGGGTGACACTGTTGAAGCCATGGCACAGGTGATCGCAACGGTGCTCAAAGCCCAGTTCCGAGTCAGCGATACCTTTGTGCCGACACCGTTGGATCAACTTTCCAGACTGCCGGTTGACCGCGAGGGGATGCTGGCGCACACGTTGCTCTCGCCCGAAGGGCTGGTGAATGTCAACAAGGTCTACGGGATCAAGGGGTTCAAACACTTCTTCGCCAACCCGCTGGAAGACGAACAGGCCATCAGATCAGCCGGGGTGGATTTGGTGGCCAATGGCCTGACGACTGTCTACCGGGCCAAGGATGCCGCCGGTGCGCTGCTCGTCGCCGACGCTGATTGGAAGCAGTATCCGGGTCTGATGGGTGAATCAGCGGAGTACCAGAGCAAGGCAGACGTGGCGGATGTGCGTTGTCTACAAGCTGCTGATTCCATTCGTTGCGTCTTCACCAATGGTCGATACCTGATCGAAGCAGGATCCTCTGCCGACAATCCGGAACCGGATGTCGACGCCATTGTCAGCGCTCAGGATGCAATTTTGACCGGATTCTGAAATGAGTTTCGGTACGTGACCGGTGTGTTCGGCCAGCTGAACAGGAGGGGCCCCAGCGCAATGCGGGTAGCCTCAGCGTGTCGTGGGAAACGAGTGCAGCACTGAGTCGGCTCGGGGGGAGCACATGCGGAAATCAGCTGGCACGCTGGT
>JBBSRY010000587.1:0-2391 GCA_038242595.1 Mycobacteriales bacterium | reverse complement strand
TTGGTGTAAATCGGCAGTTCCACGCTCGGGATACCGTTCGGCAGCTCGAACGGTGGTACAAAGCCGCCGGTACCGACAGTGGCGGAGGCGCTGCACAAGTAGAAGTTGAACCAGGAGCCGTAGGAGGCAAGACGGGTGATGGAATCCAACTTTCTCGGCAGGTTGAACAGGAACTTGTCCAGTTCATCCTTGTTGGTATTGAGGTTAACCGACAGATCACCTAGGCCGGCCACGCTGGCCCGCAACGGTTCGCGCGCCGGCTTGAGCAAATTCGCCGTGGCATCGGTCAACTCGGCCAGCGAGGAGATCGACGAGGTGATTGCCCCCCGATCCTGCGCCAGGCCGGACACGAGCTCCTGCACGGAGATGACCAGGGAGCTCACCTTGTCGCCGCGTTGGTTCACCGTGTCCAGCACGGAGTTCAGGTTGACCAACAGCTCACCGATCACCTTGTCCTTGTCGGCAATGCTGTTGGTCAGGCTCGCCGTGCTGGCCACCAGACTGCTCACGGTGCCGCCCTCCCCCTGGAAAACCTGGATGATCTCGTAGGAGAGTTGGTTGACCTGACCTGGGTCGAGCGCCTGGAACAGCGGCTTGAACCCACCGAACAATGCCGTCAGGTCCAACGCCGGTGCGGTGCGGTCCAGCGGGATCACCGCATCGGCGGGCATCGGCTGGGTCGCGTTCGGATCACTGCGCCCCATCGCGATGTAACGCTGACCGACGATGTTGCGGTACTTAACGGTGGCCGTACTGCCCTTCGGGAGGGTCCGACCCTTCTCCAGACCCATCGACACCACGGCGACCGCTTCCGGCGCGCCCGGCTCGTTGATGAGCTTGATTCCGGTCACCGAACCGACGCGTACCCCCGAGACCCGGACGTCATCCCCTGTGTTCAGTCCCGTCACGTCCGAGATCATCGCCTTGAACGACTTACCGCCGCTCGCCCCGAGATTGGCGATGGTCAACGCGAGAATGCCCGTAGCCAGCACAGTGACCACAATAAAGGCAACGAGCTTCAGCAGCGGCGCCAGCAACCCCCTCACTTGACAGTCACCTCGTGTCCCCGCAAACCGGGCGCCGCGACGAGGGCGCTCCAGCCCGGCACCTGCTCCGGCGCCGTCCCGTTGGTCTGGGCGAAGATCGTCGACAACATCCCCTGCTCGGCGGTGGATCCGGCCACGCCCAGCGCGCCACCGCCCATCGGCAGTGACGATCCCTGAACGTCGGGGTTGGTGAAGTCCGGATTGGTCGACGGTGGTTTGGTCGATCCGTCCTGCACCGGTCCTCCCGGGTACTGCGGGAAGTTACCGAGCGCCGGGTCCACCGACGGATAGCACGTCGGACCGCGTGGGTCTGCCAAATCCACCTTCGGCTCATCGAGGTTGGGCAGATACTCTCCCCGAGACTTGGTCACTTCGAGCTTGAGCCTCAGTCCGGGCTTGTCGGTCCCGACACCGAAGGCGTCGTTGATGTCCGGAATGATCTTCGCGTACCCCGCCGTCACGCAGCCGTACTGCGGAGCGAACCGGGCGAGCACCTGCAAGGTCGACGTCGAGTCGTTGCTCAGCCGGATGATGTTTGCGCCGTTGGCGTTGAGGAAGCCGGTCAAATTCGCTGACGTGCCGGTCAGGGTGGAATACAGCGCGTCGAGGTTGGACCGCTGCTCCACCACCGTATTCGTCGTCGTGGTCAAGTTGGCCAGCGCGCTCAGCAAATCCGGCGCGGCAGCCGAGTACGTGTCGGCGAAATCGGCCAACCCACTGATGTCGGCCTGCAGCGCCGGCAGTTGCTGGTTGACCGAGCTCACGAGCGTGTTGAGCTGCGAGAGATTGTTGCCCAGTTGGCGGCCGCGCCCGTCCAGCGCCTGGGCCATAGCCCCGAGAGTCGCAGCCAGATCCTGCGGCGGCACCGCTTGCAACAGGGGGAGGAGGTGATCGAGCACCTGCTGGACCTCGACGGTCGCCTTCGAGGTGTCCTGAACGATGGTGTCACCACCGGTAATCGGAGCCGCAGTATCGTCCGGGATCACCAGCGAGACGTACTTATTTCCGAACAGCGTCTTCGGCAGAAAGCGGGCCGTCACATTACTGGGAATGAGCTTCGCCTTGTCCGGCTCCAACGCCAGCGCGAGCTGGGCTTTGCCATTCTCGTCAGAGATGTTGCGGACCTCGCCGACCATCAGGCCGTTCAGCTTGACGTCGGCCTGGGGCAGCAGTTGGTTACCGATACTGTCGGCCGTCAGCTGCACCATCACCGTCGAGGCGAACTTCTTCTGATAGATCAGCACGGTCACGACCAGTCCGGCGGCGATCGCCACCACAAACAGCAAGCCCAGCAGCTGACGACCCACGCTCGACTTCATCCCGCGATCCTAACGGTCGTGGTGGT
>JBBSRY010000586.1:0-2395 GCA_038242595.1 Mycobacteriales bacterium | reverse complement strand
TTCTGCTTCATGTTCAGCTGGGTCGAGCTGCTACTCGCGCGCACGCTCACCTCCGTCAACGCCAAGCCGATCGTGGCGACGATGACCCGCACCGTCTCAGCGTCGGGGATGGACTGGGGGGTGCTTGCTGCCGCCGGCGTGCTGACCATCGTGCCGGGGGCGATCGTAATCTGGTTCGTGCGGCACTACATCGCCAAGGGCTTCGCGATGGGGAGGGTGTGACATGCTGAATTGGATGGTCTGGACGACGCCGGTGGCGGTGTTCTTCAGCTGCGTCGGGCTGATGCTGGTGGGCATGACGCTGTGGGAAATCCGGTCGCCGACGGTGCTGCGCAAGGGCTTCCTGCCGATCGCCACGACCCGCGGTGATCGACTGTTCATAGGGCTGCTGGCCGCGGGCTTCATCAACCTGATCTGGCTGGGTATGGGTGCACGCCTTCAGGCTTGGTTCGATCTGGCCGAGGAACCCAGCGCGTGGATCGGACTCGGGTTGTCGGCGGTCGTCGTTCTGATCACCATGAGGAAGGGCTAGTCGATGAGGTGAGTAATCAAGGTTTCGCAGTCCGCGTCGGCCTGTCCGTCTCTCTCGGGCCGTAGTCGCCAGTATCGATCCAGAGAGACAATCGAGGAGATGTTCGATGAAAACCAGGAGAACCGTCGCTGCGCTCGCAGTGGCCAGCGTCTTCGGCACGATGATGCCTGGCTTGGCGACCGCCGATGAAGCCGCAGCAAAGCGGTGGATCGATAGCGAGTTCCAGCCCTCCACCCTGTCCAAGGACCAGCAGACGACGGAGATGAAGTGGTTCATCGACGCCGCCGCGAAGCTCAAGGCCAAGGGTATCAACGAGGTAAACGTCGTTTCGGAGACGATCACCACCCACGAGTACGAGTCCAAGACCCTGGCCAAGGCCTTCGAGGAGATCACCGGCATCAAGGTCAACCACGACCTTATTCAAGAGGGCGACGTGGTGGAGAAGCTGCAGACCTCGATGCAGTCCGGCAAGTCCATCTACGACGGCTGGGTCTCGGATTCGGACCTGATCGGCACCCACTACCGTTACGGTCAGATCATGCCGCTGACGGACTACATGGCCGGGGCCGGCAAGGAGTACACCAATCCGGGGCTGGACCTGAAGGACTTCATCGGTACCAGCTTCACCACTGCGCCGGACGGCAAGCTCTACCAGTTGCCGGACCAGCAGTTCGCCAATCTCTACTGGTTCCGCGCCGACCTGTTCGCGCGCAAGGACCTGCAGGACAAGTTCAAGGCCAAGTATGGTTATGACCTCGGCGTGCCGCAGAACTGGTCGGCCTACGAGGACATCGCCGAGTTCTTCACCGACGATGTCAAGGAGATCGACGGCAAAAAGATCTATGGCCACATGGACTATGGCAAGAAGGATCCCTCCCTCGGCTGGCGCTTCACCGATGCGTGGTTGTCAATGGCGGGCGCTGCCGACAAGGGGATTCCCAACGGCATGCCCGTCGACGAATGGGGAATCCGGGTCGCCGACGACAAGTGCACGCCGGTCGGTGCCTCGGTCTCGCGTGGCGGAGCCACCAATTCGCCGGCGGCGGTCTACGCCCTGACCAAGTACATCGACTGGATGAAGAAGTACGCGCCGCCGCAGGCGATGGGCATGACTTTCGGCGAGTCCGGTCCGGTGCCGGCCCAAGGTCAGATCGCGCAGCAGATCTTCTGGTATACCGCGTTCACGGCGGACATGACCAAGCCGGGCCTGCCGGTGATGAACGACGACGGCACGCCCAAGTGGCGGATGGCGCCGTCGCCCCACGGTCCGTATTGGAAGGATGGCATGCAGAACGGCTACCAGGACGTCGGTTCCTGGACCTTCTTCAAAGGCCATGACGCCGACCGGACCGCGGCGGCCTGGCTCTACGCCCAGTTCGTCACCAGCAAGACGGCCAGCCTGAAGAAATCGATCGTCGGGCTCACCTTCATCCGCGATTCCGACATCCGGCACGAGTACTTCACGGAAAACGGAGCCAAATACGGCGGTCTGATCGATTTCTACCGCAGTCCGGCCCGGGTCGCCTGGACGCCGACCGGCAACAACGTACCGGACTATCCGAAGCTGGCGCAACTGTGGTGGAAGAACGTGGCGGTGGCGGTTACCGGTGAAATGACTCCTCAGAAGGCAATGGATAACCTGGCCGAAGAGATGGACCAGATCATGGCCCGTCTGCAGCGCGTCGGCATGACCCATTGCCCACCCAAACTCAACCCCAAGAGCGATCCGTCGAAATGGCTGAGCGACACGGGCGCCCCGTGGAAGAAATTGGACAACGAGAAGCCTAAGGGCGAAACCATTCCCTACGAGAAGCTCCTTTCGGCGTGGAAGGAGGGCAAGGTCCGGTAGGAAGTCTCCCTCCG
>JBBSRY010000585.1:0-2398 GCA_038242595.1 Mycobacteriales bacterium | reverse complement strand
GGCTCAGAGTGTCAAAGACCGTGTGTATGCTGCTGCCGAGCGGGTCAGTGTTGAGCGTCGGCCGACGGTGTCCACGGTGGGCGGTTCCTGGGGGTCGACGCAACAGATGCGTGATTTTCGGGTCGTTTTCCCGGTGCTTTGAGGCTATCGCAAGGCGGCGGCCGGGGCGGTGCGTTCGGCTTTGAATCGTGCGGCCGGGGTGTCGTAGCCGAGGGTTTTTCTTGGCCGTTCATTGAGTTCCCGCATCACGTGGGAGACGTGCTCAACACTGTGAACGGCGAGGTTGGTGCCTTTGGGGAAGTATTGGCGGGCCAGCCCGTTGTAGTTCTCGTTAGCACCGCGCTGCCAGGGACTGGAGCGTTCGGCAAAGTAGACCGGAACCCCGGTCTTCTTCGTTAGTTCCTCGTGGCAGGCCATTTCCACGCCCTGATCCCAGGTGAGTGTTCGCTTCAGGTGTGTTGGCAGCTTCGCGAACGCGCTGATGGCGGCCGCGTTGACGCTTGCAGCGGTGTGATCCAGGGGCAGATTCATGATGATGCCGTACTGGGTTTTCCTTTCCCTGAGTGTCATCATCGCCGAGACTGACCCGACTCCGACGATGAGGTCGCCTTCCCAGTGGCCGGCCTCCAGACGGGTTTCGACCTCGGCAGGGCGTTGGTCGATCATGGTCATGTTGCGGATCCGTGATCCCTGCCCGGTGCGGGTTCGCCAGCGCGTCTTGCGGATCCGACGACCGGTACGCAGCTTCGTGGCATACCTTTGGTGCAGGCCGTGGTCCTCCCGCAGCAGCAATGCCCGGTAGATCGTTTCCGGGCATAACCGCATCGTGGGGTCATCGGGGTATGTCTTCTTCATCCACCCGCAGATTTCGTCCGGGGACCAGAAACGGTTGAGCTTGCGTTGCACGAGGGCGCGCAGCCGGGTGTTGGCCGCGAGCTTATGTACTTTCGGTCGGGCCCGTTGCAGCCGGGCGTCATGATCGGCGGTACGGGGCAGGTAGAGCCCCTGAGTGTCCCGGTGACGATCCAGTTCCCGTTTGATCGTTGAGGGGTGACGGCCCAGTTCCACCGCGATGCGTCGCATCGAGTGTCCCAGCCTCAGCAGGTCCGCGATCCGCAACCGCTCGCGCGCATCCAGGTAGCGGCCCGCGGTTATGGCCGGCGCTGTGAGGGGCGGGATCTGGAAATTGCTAGCTTGACGCAGCTGCGTCCCCGTTCTTCTGTGCATGCCAAGAAGTCTGCACGCTTCTGCGTTGCTCGCCCCGTTGCGCATCAGCTGCCAATACTTCTCAGCCCGCGCAGCACGGTGCTGCTGCGCCTCTGAGAGCACCGCACCGAGCATCTGGTCTGCATAACGACCGGAGGAGAGAAGAGCGGCGTGCTGAGCCGCCGTCGCCGCATTCCGCTCTTTCGACAGTCGCGATAATCGGTCGCGTTCGAAGTTCAGGCTGAGGCGGTCCGCCAGGCGCAATTGGTCCTGGCACCGTCTAATGGCTACCTTGGACTGACGTAGCTGGTCGAAGCGATTGTGTATCCACCGATACCCGGTCGAACGGTTCACGCCCGCTGCGTTGGCTGCTTCCCCAAGGCTTTCCCCGCGATTAAACGCCGCCCAGAAGCTGGCTTCCTCGTCGGCATTCACCCGAAGATGATGGCGGTCTTTGACCTCGCCGACGTCAGCTTCCCACGCCACGAGCCGCGAGGTGCTGAACCCGAGCTCCGCTGTCGTCTCGCTCGGAGTCTTGCCGTTGCGACGCAGGCGCAAGTATTCCTCGCGCAGCCAGCGGTAGCCGATCTCTTTATCGATGCCAGCATGTCGGGCGGACGGTTTGAGACCGTGCCCGAGCTTAACCGAGGCAAGAAACCGGATGCCTGCTGCTGACGAGGAGCTGAGATACATGTCGAACCACCTTGAAAGAAGGTGTTGCTTCGATCAACAGAATCCCGCGTAGCCTAACCGCTACAGTGAACTCCATGACCGCACACATCATCGGATACGCACGCGTATCCACCAACGAACAGGACCTCACCGCCCAACGCAACGGCCTTACTTCGTTGAATGTGCTCGAAGACCGGATCTATGTTGACCACGGACTGACCGGCACCAACCGCGAACGTCCAGGACTCCGAGAGGCCCTCGCTGCCTGCAGGGCCGGCGACACCCTCGTCGTCACCAAACTCGACCGACTCGCCCGATCCCTACCCGACGCGAGGGACATCATTGAGGACCTCACCAAGAGGAAGATCAAGCTCAGCATCGGCGGAAACGTCCACGACCCCACCGACCCCGTCGGCCGGCTCCTCTTCAACGTCCTGGCCATGGTCGCCGAATTCGAATCAGACCTCATCAGAGCCCGCACCCGCGAAGGCATGCAAGTCGCCAAAGCCAAAGGCCGACT
>JBBSRY010000584.1:0-2402 GCA_038242595.1 Mycobacteriales bacterium | reverse complement strand
GTGATCTGGGAGATGGTGAACGTGAAGGACGCTGCATCGACGGTCTCGGTGATTGTCGGCGGCGTGGTCGTTGACGGTGATGTGGACGTTAACGGTGATGTGGACGTGTTGGTCGACGGCGATGTGGTTGATGATGGCGTGCTCGAGGCTGATTCCAGTGCGATTACTTCCGACGTCGGCACCGTTGATGTCGGCACCGTTGATGTCGGACCAGTGGTAGCGGAGGCAGAACCTCCCGAATCCCGCCCCGCTGGCTGCGCAGTACTGCAACTCACAAGCAGCACCAGCAGCGCCAGCAGCCCCAGCAGCCCGGAGCAAATACAGCGCGGTGTTCTCATCGGATATCGACCGCACCCGCGATATCGATGCTGATCCCCGACCTACTGCTCTTCGGGTGGGGATCTGATTGGGTCGCCATCTCTCAGGGATACCACCCGGCACCGACGGCCGCCGCTGTGAGATGACAATGTTGGCGCGTCGAACAGCTGTCTGATCCCGCTGTCGGTGCTGTTGCCTATGGTCTGCAGTCGTGAGCACCCCCACCATGACCGTGCATTCTGGTCCTGCCCCGCGCAGTGTGCAGCGCGCTTTCGATGAACTCGAAGACCCGCTGCGCGAAGTCACATTTGTGGTCCTCGATCTGGAAACCACCGGAGGGTCATGGGCCGCGGAGGAAATCACCGAGATCGGTGCGGTCAAGGTTCGCGGCGGCGAAGTGCTCGGCGAGTTTGCCACCCTGGTAGACCCGGGGCGTTCGATCCCGCCGCAGATCACCATGATCACCGGCATCACCAACTCAATGGTCTACGACGCCCCGCGGATCAACCTGGTGTTGCCCGGATTCCTGGAGTTCATCAGGGGCGCAGTCCTGGTGGCGCACAACGCTCCGTTCGATGTTGGGTTCCTGAAGGCTGCGTGTGCGAAGAATGGCTTGGTCTGGCCGAGGCCGCCCGTGGTCGATACCGTCCGGCTGGCTCGGCGAGTATTGACCAGGGACGAGGCACCGAGCGTGCGATTGGGGTTGCTCGCTCCGCTGTTGGGTGCCTCGGTTCAGCCGGATCACCGGGCTCTCACCGATGCCAGAGCGACCGTGGACGTACTGCACGCGCTGCTCGAGCGGGTCGGGCCGCTGGGGGTGCAGAGTCTTGCCGAGCTGACTGAGGTGGTCAAGGACCTCAGCCCCGAGCGCCGCCGGAAACGTCATCTTGCAGAGGGGCTGCCCGCGCTTCCGGGGGTCTATCTGTTTCGCGGACCGAAGGATGAGGTGTTGTATATCGGAACCGCCACAAATCTGAATCAGCGGGTGCGCTCCTATTTCTCAGCGGCCGAGAAACGTTCCAGGATCAAACAAATGGTCAATCTGGCACACCGTGTGGACCATGTCGTCTGCGCGCACCCGTTGGAAGCCAATATTCGTGAGCTCCGACTCATCGCCGCTCATAGCCCGCCCTACAACAGACGTTCTCGCACACCGAACAAGATCACCTGGATCACCCTGACCGATGAGGCCTATCCGCGGCTCAGTGTGGTCAGCACCGTTCGACGTGTCGACGGCACCTATCTGGGTCCCTTTCATTCCCGCAAGCAAGCTGCGGATGCTCTCGACGCCTTGTCATCGGCATTGCGGTTGCGCAAGTGCTCGGACCGAATTCGCCGCATCAACCCCACAGGTTCGCCCTGTGCCCTCGCCGAACTGGGCCGCTGCGGCGCACCGTGCGCCGGTCGGGAATCGGTCACTGAGTATGCCAAGCACAGCCAGGTTTTCATCGAGACCGTCCAGGGCCAGTCGGTGGCGGTGATCGAAGCACTCTTTGCCCGGATGCAGGTGCTCGGTGACGCCGGGAGATTCGAGGAGGCGGCCGGGGTGCGTGACCGGCTCCATCAACTCCTTCAGGCGTTGAACCGCCGGCAACGGTTGGGTGGTTTCGCTTCGGTGGCGCAGATGGTGGTGGCAAAACCCGATGGGCTGGGCGGCTGGCAGCTCATCGTGACCCGCTACGGGCGATTGGTGGCATCCGGCGTCGCCGGCCGCGGAGTAGCGCCGATGCCGTTGATCGACATGCTCATCGCCTCGGCAGAGACCGTGGTTCCCGCGGCCGGGCCGCTGCCGGGAGCATCATCGGAGGAGACATCAACGCTGCTGCGGTGGATCGAAAGCGAGGGCAGCAGATTGGTGCAGCTCAGTGATGAATGGTCCTGTCCCCGTCAGGGAGCCGGTCGTTGGTGGACACCTCGCGAACAGTCATCGACCCCCTCGATAGGATCGGCAACTACCTGGTCTGCTCGCCAGATGCGACGAAGGAGAAATGAATGATCACTGCATTTGTCATGGTCGAGGTTGATTCGGAGTCGATCGCGACAGCCGCTCAGGAGATAGCCGATCTACCCGGGGTTGATCAGGT
>JBBSRY010000583.1:0-2403 GCA_038242595.1 Mycobacteriales bacterium | reverse complement strand
TTTGATCGCGACAACGACGGCGTAGGCTGCGAAAACTGACATCTGCCAGGGATTATCAGCGCTCGATGAGACGATGAACGAGGACCACACCCATCGACACCGGCACTGAGGACAGTATTTGTTGAGAGTCCGCCTGGCCGCTGTGGCGGTTGGCGCCATGATGGTGCTTGCCGGTTGCATCGCGGACAGCGATCCTGATTCGGCCTCTTCAGGGCCGGTGGGGTCGTCGGTAACAGCAATCACCATTGCGATCTCGAGCAGTGCGGGCTCCAGCAGTACGAGTTCCAGCAGTACGAGTTCCAGCAGTACGAGTTCCAGCAGTGTAGGTTCCAGCAGTGCGGGTTCCAGCGTTCCAGCAAACGCTGCCGCCGGAACTACTGCGCTGGGCGTCCTGGCGACATTGGCCGTGAAGGGCCGAGCACCGAAAACTGGTTACCAGCGAGACCTTTTCGGCGAGGCCTGGATCGACAAGGTACAGGTGGACGGCGGTCACAACGGATGCCGCACCCGGGAGGACATCCTGCGCCGTGATCTCACCGATCTGCTCCTCAAACCGGGTACCGGTGGTTGTACCGTCCTGACCGGGGTCCTACTCGACCCGTACACCGGCTCCACCATCCACTTTGTTCGCGGACAGGACACCTCCGCCCTGGTCCAGATCGATCATGTGGTGGCCCTTTCCGACAGCTGGCAGAAGGGCGCTCAGCAGTTGGCGCAGTCGCAGCGGGAGAACCTGGCCAACGATCCGCTGAATCTGCTGGCAGTGGACGGTAAAGCAAATCAATCCAAGGGCGCCGGTGACGCTGCCACCTGGCTACCGATGAACAAGGCGGTGCGGTGTGACTATGTGGCCCGTCAGGTTGCCGTCAAAGCCAAATATCACCTCTGGGTGACCGAGGCGGAGGGAGCTGCCATCGCCCGGGTCCTGCGCGGCTGTCCGGGGCAACTCGTCCCCACTGACGCCCAGGTTGCGGTGCCGCTGCTCACCGGGTGAATCCAGTCAGGATAGATTCCTGAGCACATCGTGTCTGATCGCTGGAGGAAGTGGGTGACTGTGAGTCGACCGGATCGCTTCACCGACCAGGTTGTGCTGATTACCGGGTCCGCCGGCGGTATCGGCGCCGTGATGGCCGCCGAATTTGCCGCCGAGGGCGCCGCTGTGGTGATCGCCGATATCGACGAAGCGTCTGCGGTACGCACTGCGGCCGGCCTACCGCGCGCGGTTGCGCTGAAATTGGACGTGACAGACGCGGGCGCTGTCCGCGCCGCTATCGAGGGGGTTCACCGCGATCTCGGCCGGATCGATGTGCTGATCAACAATGCCGCAGTGGCATCGGACCGACCCTTCCTCAGCCTGGACGAGGCAGCCCGGGATCGCGATGTCGACGTGGTGCTCAAGGGTGCGTTCCTGACGACCCAGGCGGTGATCCCATCAATGACGCGCGGCGCTGTGATTCTCAATATTGCCTCGGTGAATGCGTTGTCCTACTTCGGTAATGAGGCCTACAGCGCCGCCAAGGCCGGCCTGGTCAGTCTGACCCGCAGCATCGCGGTTCGCTATGGCCCGCAGGGGATTCGCTGCAATGCGATTGCCCCTGGCACGATCATCACACCGATCTGGGAACAACGCCTCACCGCTGATCCGCAGGTGCTGGACCGTACGGCCCGCTGGTATCCATTGGGCCGGATCGGGCAACCCGCCGATGTCGCCGCCGCTGCCCTCTTCCTGTGTTCCGCCGAGGCTGCCTGGATCACCGGGGTCTGCCTGCCGGTCGACGGTGGCCTCATGGCCGGCAATGCACAAATGGCCGCGGAGATCACGATTGCCGACGACCCGCGGTGAGAGTTGCGCTGCGAGGCGGCAGTGTCATCGATGGTGCGGGCGCCGAGCCGCTGGTGACGGACGTCCTGATTGACGACGGCCGGATCGCCCAGGTGGGCAACGTGGACGCTCGTGCTGACCTGACCATCGATTGCACCGATCGGTCCATCATGCCGGGCTTCATCGACACGCATTCCCACGCTGGCGCAGCGGTTTTCGAACCGGAGACCCAGCTGGCCCTGCTGCGCCAAGGGGTGACCACGGTGATTGCCGGGCAGGACGGGGTCTCCTTCGCCCCGGGCGATGGCGCCTATGCGACAGAAAGTTTCGCAGCCATCAATGGCTCCCATCCGAGCTATCGCGGCGGCGGTGTTGGTCAACTTCTGGCCGGTTACGATCACACCACCCCGATCAATGTCGGGTATTTGGTTCCGCACGGCACGGTCCGGCATTTGTTGCTGGGTAATGACTCTCGCGCGGCTTCACGGGTGGAGCTGACCGAACTTCAGGAGATGGTCGTCACCGGTATGGCGCAGGGTGCGCTGGGTCTATCCAGCGGACTGGACTACGCCCCGGGTTAC
>JBBSRY010000582.1:0-2413 GCA_038242595.1 Mycobacteriales bacterium | reverse complement strand
CTCGATACCTACGAACAACTCGACGGGTACCAGGCCCTACGGACAGCGCTGACCGCGCAGCCCGATCAGCTGATCGAGTTGATGAAGGCCTCCGGGTTACGTGGTCGTGGTGGCGCCGGGTTCCCAACCGGCCTCAAATGGTCGTTCCTCCCGCAGGGTGATGGCAAACCGCACTACCTGGTGATCAACGCCGACGAGGGAGAGCCAGGCACCTGCAAGGACATCCCGCTGATGATGGCCGATCCGCACTCGCTGGTCGAGGGCAGCATCATCACCTGTTTCGCAATCCGGGCGTCGTACTGCGTGATCTACGTGCGCGGTGAGGCGCTCCACCCGCTGCGCCGGATGGTGGCTGCGGTGAACGAGGCCAAGGCCAAGGGGTATCTAGGAAAGAACATCCTGGGCAGTGGTTTTGACCTGGAAATAGTGGTGCATGCCGGCGCCGGTGCTTACATCTGCGGTGAGGAAACCGCGTTGCTCGATTCACTGGAGGGCCGCCGCGGCCAGCCGCGGTTGAAGCCACCGTTCCCGGCGGTGGCCGGGCTGTATGCCGCGCCGACAGTGGTCAACAATGTCGAGACCATCTGCTCGGTGCCACCTATCGTCCTCGGCGGCGCCGACTGGTATCGCAGCATCGGTACTGAGAAGTCACCGGGACCGAAGATCTATTCCCTTTCCGGACATGTCACCCGGCCCGGTCAGTACGAGGCGCCGATGGGCACCACGCTGCGGGAGTTGCTGGAAATGGCCGGCGGCATGAAGGACGGTATCCCGCTGAAATTCTTCACCCCGGGTGGATCATCGACTCCGATCTTCACTCCCGAGCATCTTGACGTGCCGCTATCTTTCGACGATGTTGCCGCAGCTGGTTCAATGCTGGGCACCACCGCGTTGATGTGCTTCAACGAGACAGTTTCGGTGCCATGGGCGGTGTGGAAGTGGTTGGAGTTCTACAAGCACGAGTCCTGCGGAAAGTGCACTCCGTGCCGTGAAGGAACCGGCTGGTTGGTCTCCATCCTCCGTCGGATCGTTACCGGTTCCGGGACCCTGGTCGATCTGGACACGTTGGCCGATGCGGCCAGTAACATCGCCGGCCGCTCGTTCTGTGCTTTCGGTGATGCCGCGGCAACACCGGTGCTCAGCTCGTTCAAGTACTTCCGGCAAGATTTCGAAGATTTGGTCACCGGCAAAACCCCGCCGGTCATCGCGGCATCGGATTTGGTAGGAGCGCACTGATATGACGGACCCGGCTGCCCCGAACCCCCCCGCTGCCAAGCCAAACACCGGCGCGAACAACGCCAACCCGGCCGGCACCATCGTCGATGACCGGCCTGCCGAACCGGCTCCGCTGCCGGAAGGGCACGTCCGGCTGACCATCGACGGCGTGGAAGTCATCGCGCCCAAGGGCGAATTGCTGATCCGCAGCGCGGAGCGCATCGGCACCGCGATCCCGCGGTTCTGTGATCACCCGCTCCTCGAGCCGGTCGGCGCCTGCCGGCAGTGTTTGGTCGAGGTGGAAATGGGCGGTCGTCCGATGCCGAAGCCGCAGGCGGCCTGCACCCAGGCGGTCGCCGAAGGCATGGTGGTCAAGACCCAGGTGACCTCCCCGGTGGCGGAGAAGGCCCAGCGGTCCAATCTGGAATTTTTGCTGCTGAATCATCCGCTTGACTGCCCGGTCTGCGATAAGGGCGGCGAATGCCCGCTGCAGAACCAGACAATGGCCAATGGCTCCGGCGAATCCCGCATGCTCGATCCCAAAAGAACGTTCACCAAACCGCTGGCGATTTCCACCCAGATCCTGTTGGACCGGGAGCGGTGCATCATGTGCCAGCGCTGCACCCGGTTCTCCGATCAGATCGCCGGCGACAACTTCATCGACCTGATCGAACGCGGCTCCGCCCAGCAAATCGGCATCAGCGCCGATCAGCCGTTCCAGTCGTACTTCTCCGGTAACACCATTCAAATCTGCCCGGTCGGCGCCCTCACCTCGGCGTCCTATCGATTCCGGGCCCGACCGTTCGATCTGCTGTCCACCCCGGGAGTGTGCGAACACTGCGCCGACGGCTGCGCGACCAGGGTCGACTGGCGTCGCGGCCAGGTAACCCGCGTCATGGCTGCCCATGACCCGCAGGTCAACGAGGACTGGAGTTGTGACAAGGGTCGTTTCGCCTTCACCTACGTCACTCAGCCGGATCGGCTGACCCGCCCGCTGGTGCGCAACGCTGCCGGTGAGTTGGTCGAAACATCGTGGACCGACGCGATGGCCAAGGCTGCCGCCGGTCTGGCGCAGGCGGCAACTCAGGGTGCCGCCGTGTTGACCGGTGGGCGTCTGACCGTGAGCGACTCTTACGCCTATGCGAAATTTGCCCGACTTGCGTTGCACACCAACAATATCGACTTCCGCACCCGGGTG
>JBBSRY010000581.1:0-2438 GCA_038242595.1 Mycobacteriales bacterium | reverse complement strand
CTGGTGCCGCCTGAC
Source organism: Mycobacteriales bacterium (assembly GCA_038242595.1). Lineage (GTDB taxonomy): Bacteria > Actinomycetota > Actinomycetes > Mycobacteriales > Nakamurellaceae > Nakamurella. The sequence goes on along the minus strand of JBBSRY010000581.1, from coordinate 2,423 downwards.
CGAAAGGTCATCGAAAACCTATGAGCTGTAGCCGCTCTGAATAATTCAGCCACACCTTGCGCCGTTGTCGGCGTCACGACCGCCTCCGGGGTCAGAAGGTAGTGCGAGGCATCGTGCGCCATCGCCAACCGATCCGTCGCCCTGGACCTGACCGCCCCGGGGAGGGCTCCTTCCAGGGTGCGCAGAAGCGCCGGGTCGGCCGGTTGAAACTTGGTGAACTTCATCGCACGTTGAATCCGTAGAGTCGTCCTGCGTTACCGACAAATAGCGCGTCCTTTTCAGCGGCTGTGAAGTCGCTGGTGATCTGGCGGTAGGCGTCGATAACATCTGTGTAGGAGGCGTAGCGGCGATCGTAGGGCCAGTTGCTGGCGAACATGCAGCGGTCAGTTCCGAAGATTTCGATACAGGCCAGAACCCACTGTCGGATCGAATCCTGGGTCCAGCCCGGATCGGCCATCCCCAATCCGGAAATTTTGACCACTACATTTTCGGCCTCGGCGATGCCGCCCATATCGGCTCGCCAGTGCTGGAAGTATTCGGCCGTTCGTTCACGGGGAAAACCAGCGTGTCCAAGGACGATGGTGGTTTCCGGCTGGCTGCGGGCCAAATCCCGGGCCCTGGTCAAATTGGGCGGGCTGCAATCCAAATCGAATGAAAACCGGTGGCGAACGAGTTGTGCGAACCCGCGGCGAAACGCGGGATCGTCCAAGTAGTCGCCGCGACCGAAGTCCCGAATCCCGCGAACCCGGGGGAAGGCTGCCTGTCGGTCCAGATTTTCTGCAACGTCGCGATCCTGCAATCGGGCGTCGGCGACGATCATCAGCGGAAAATCGGCCTCATCCGCCTGATGGGAGAGCCAGGCCGATTCCAGCACCGGATCGGGACTGCCGATGGCGGCCTGGATGTGCACCGCTCCGACGACATTGCTGAATCTCGTTTCGTCCCGGAAGTTCTCCAGTAGGTAGCGACGCGACGCAACCGCATCCAGGGATCGTCCGATCGGGTCCACCGCGTTCTCGTCGAGCCATTGATACCGAAGTTCGGGATGAATAAGGTCGAACAGGTGAATGTGGGGGTCGATGAAACTCCGTTCGGGGCGGCCCGTCTGCGAACTCACCGATGGTCCTCCAAATGCCAGAGTTGAGTAAAGTCCACCAGGTTGCCCTCGTTGTCGGTCATCGAGGCAATGACACCGTCGAAGGACGCAGCCCAACGACTGTTCACCTCGGTGGCTGCCATTGCGGTGTTCGCGGTAGCGACATCCGGCTCACATTCGGCATACCCGATCACACTGGCACCACGACGAAACAGTGAGTAATTGCGAAAGCCGCTCGCGGTCAACGCCGCTACCATGTCCGGCCAGATCTCATCGTGGCGCCGCACGTACTCAGCCTCGGCGCCAGGCACCAGTTCCATCTGAAAACACAGTCTTTCCACTCTATTTTCCCTTCCCCGAGCATGACGAGCCGCTTGCCGGCAGGTCTGAATGTGGCCGGTAATCAGTACATCAGCAGACCGCCACTGACGTTGATGGTGGCACCGGTGATGAACCGTGCGTGATCGCTGGCCAGGAATACCGCAGCCGGCGCGATGTCCTCGGGTTCACCGAATCGCCCCAATGCGGTTTCGGCCACCAACTTGTCCAGGTCTGCCTGCGGGGTTCCATTCAGCAACATCGGCCCATTCACCAGTCCGGGGGCGATGGCGTTGACACGGATGTTGCTAGGCCCGAGTGTTCTGGCCAATCCCCGAGTCATCGACACGATGCCGCCCTTGGAAGCTGCGTACACCACTGATCCGCTGCGTCCACCGGTGAAGGCTCCCTGCGACGTGAACAGCACGATGGAACCCCCACCCTGTTCGGCCATCAGAGCGCTGACCGTCTGGGCCAGGAAAAAGGGTGCTCTCAGGTTGATCTCGTGCTGTAGATCCCAATCCATCTCGGTGACCTCGGCCAGGGTCGAGGTGCGACGGATCAATGCCGCACAATCCACCAGAGCGCGAATCGGGCCGAGATCGGCAGCGGCACTGACCACCCGACCGCGTCCTTCGGCGGTTCGGAGATCTGCGGCCACCGCAATGCCTTCACCGACCAGCGCCCCACGGGCCACCTCCGCATCCAGATCCGCGGCCACCACGATCGAGCCGACATCAGCGAACGCTTCGCACACGGCGCGACCGACCGCCCCGCCGGCGCCGGTGCAGATCACCACGGCGCCGGCCAGGCCCGCCCCCAGTTCCGGCTTCACTGGTCCCCCCGGTGCGCGTCCACAAAATCCTCATCGATGGTGACACCCAGCCCAATCCCGGTCGGCTGCGGCCAGTATCCGCCGACCGGCCGGAGGGAATCGGGAGTTAGTTCGTCGAACATCGGACAGAGCAACGGCTTTACCTCCAACTGCCCGCATGACGGGGCAGCCCAG
>JBBSRY010000580.1:0-2440 GCA_038242595.1 Mycobacteriales bacterium | reverse complement strand
TGGTTCCGAGGTCGATCCCGACGGCACGCGACACGCGTTCCTCCTGCGATAGAAAGGTGGACTCGCAGGAACCGGTCGGCCCTGCGGGGCTGTTTTTAACTGTTCTGACCGCCTGGTTGAGCGGACATGACTCAAGGATGCTCCCGCCCCGACAAACTGTCAAGTGGGCTGAGTGCTACTGGCTCAACTTTGCTGCTCGTCTATAGTGCGCGGAGACCCTGACCAGCATCGATGCGTAGGCTTCGCGCCGAGGTGTGACGCAGGTATCCATCTGCGTCACACCACGAGCCGTAACGGCGAACGCGCTCAATCGGCGTCTTCGGCCGTTTCCGCTGACGAGTCCGCTGTTCCAACGGCGCGATCACGCTGCATCTGGCTGTAGGTCATAACCGGAGCCGCCGCCGCCGGCGCCATCCCACCGGAAACCGCTGACCGGTAGGCAGCCATATTTGCCCCAGCCGCGGCAAGGGCCGCCTCAGCGTAAGGGCCGACATAGGTCATCGCCCGATCTGCGTGCACGCCCAGAGCTTCACCCACTGCAATCGCATCCTGGTTGGCACCAAGATAGGTGAAGACCCAGCCGTAAGAATCGGTCTGTTCCTTCACCATTGCCTTGACGGCGGGACCGGTGAATTCCCTCGAGGCGTTCTCCAGGCCATCGGTCATGATCACCACCATCACCGAACCCGGGCGTTCATCCTCCGGGAGTGCCAAAAGCTTGCCGCCGGTGGTGCTGATCAACCGCCCCATCGCGTCGAGTAGCGCCGTCATTCCACGAGGCTGGAGGTCAAGCGCCGGAACGTCTTTGACGTCCACTCCCGAGTAGACGATGTCATATTCATCGTCAAACTGAGCCAGGGTGACTTGACAACGCCCGATGGCACCGCGTTGTTCGTCGATGAGGGCGGCAAAGCCGCCTTCGGTATCGGATTTGATCGACTGCATCGAGCCGGATCGGTCGAGTAGAACGTAGATGTGGGTCAACTTCTTGTCGGTCATGTCATCGCTCCCAAGATCAGAAATTCTCGATGCACACTGCACCGCTCTCCGGTCTAGCACCTTCGATCAGATTGCGAAGGCAGATCGATCAGTCGAACGAACTTGGCTACCTGGTTGACCTGCGCCTCATTCGCCAACCCACACCCGGATAACTCAGGGAGCCGCAACCACCCACTTCATGATGACGGTGCCGTCATCTCCGAAAGCGCCAGGGTGCCGGCCAGCCCCGGAGCATCAATCCTGAACCGTCCCGAACCCGGGATACCTGGCTCCACATAGGTCATACTTGTTTGCTCGCCGTAGATCTCGCCCAGATCTCCGGAATGCTCACCGCCGTCGCCGGGGAAGAAATGCCCACTGTTGTAACGAATGGACACCTCGAAAGCAGCAGTGTCGGCAGGGGCGCTGGCCACCAGTGCAGCCGCATAATCGGCGTACAGCCAGTAGTCGTTTTCCGGGAGCAGGTCGACCACCGCATCCGGACTCGCGTCCCACCGTGCTTGCTGCACCGTCACTTCCAATGGGAAGCGGCCAACCGCGGGCTGACGGCGGGAGTTCCGAAGGTGGCCGCAGGGGCATCAGCCGGCGTGGCCTGCACGGCCCATCGCCCAACCTCGGAACTCAAGTCGCTCAGAACCAGCGTCCCCGAAGTGCTATTCACCACGAACCTCAGCACCCCGGTGAGGGTCGCGCCCGCTTGTAGATTCTGACCGGACAGGGTGGTTCGTAACCGCCGACGATCAAATCGGCCTCCACCGGGTCCCCACCCGCAGCCGATTGGTAGGTCCAAGACCACCACGGAATGCTCTCGCTGGACGTTGGCGCGTCGCTGCGTTCCAACTTCAGATTAAACACCAGGAACCCCGCATCGGTGGGCTCCCACGGCCGACTCCAGGCCGAACCCGGCTGCCACATCACCACCCCACAGGACACCCGGGTCACTCCAACGTTGCGCCCACCGTATATCACCGCGGACGGATCCAGGCGTGCGCGCAATCGGGCCCCTGTGCACTCTCACCAGCGGCGTATATCGGCCCCGCTCGAGCACACCCGATGTCGGCAGCGCAGAATCATTGCATCATCACAGCGGATGGAGCCTGACATGTCTGAGTCTGAACAATCCGGGGTCGTCGTAGTCGGTGCGGGCCTGGCGGCCGCGCATGTGGTCGGAACTCTGCGTGAAAAGGGATACGCGGGCTCGATCACGGTGATCGGCGAGGAGCCGGTGCGCCCCTATGAAAGACCACCGCTGTCCAAGGATTTCATGTTGGGCAAAGCCACCCTGGACAGTGCGTACGTTCACGATGAGAAGTGGTATCCGGACAACGACATTGATTGCCTTCTGAACACAACCGTCACCGGCATCGACCGCACAGAAATGCGTGTAAGCCTGAGCAATGGCGATCACCTGCCCTATCAACATCTGGTGCTTGCCACCGGT
>JBBSRY010000579.1:0-2442 GCA_038242595.1 Mycobacteriales bacterium | reverse complement strand
TGGATCCGGGTCGGGCACCGGAGCCTGCCCGAGATGGCGGAGATCCTCGGTTACTGACGGCTCGTCACGGGTGGCCGGTGGACCACACGTCGGGGTCCACCACCGTGAGCAGCACGGCGCGCGCACGGTGGTTCCGGCTCTTGACGGTCTGCACCCCGATGCCCTCGTGAGCGGCGATCTCCTCGTAGGAAAGTCCGCCGTACTCGCGGAGCACGAGTGCGGTACGGAAATCGGCCGGCACACTTTGCAACGCGATTTGAAGCTGATCTCGATCATCAAATTCTCGGTAGGCATCATGCCCCGGGTCATCGGGTTCGATCTCGGCCATGGCGACATCACGACGACGGCGGACAATACTCAGGGCCGCGTTGGCGGCGATTCGGTGCAGCCAGGTGCTGAACTTGGCCTCGCCCCGATACTTGTCGATGTGTTGCCAAGCGGCGGTCATCGCATCCTGCAATGCGTCCTCGGCATCGGAGGTGTTGTTGGTAATCCGGACACAGACCGCCCAAGCATGTTTACGATGCAGAGTGATCAGCTGTTCGAAGGCGCGATCGTCTCTGGCGCGGGCTCTATTGATCAGCTCCCGCTCCGAGTCGTCCTCACTCATGCACCCTCCAAATTGACTACAGGCCAGAAGATAACAGCAGGAGGTCGGTGACCGTGATGTCGGTGGAGAACGGAACGCCCGAGATAGATCTTAACTCACCCTTTGGGACTAATCCGGTGGAGGGGTTGGTGGACTTCTGCGACCTCCCAGAATTACCCGACGCGGTGTGGGCCCGGATCGTCGCTGATGCGATGGACCCCGATACCCCGGTTGTGCCTCAGACCCTGCTGCCGGACGAGTCTGCCGTACCTGGCCAGGATGATCCGGATCTGCTGTACCTCGATGGTGCCGATGCGGACTCGGACAGTGGATATGACGACTCCCTGGTCGGCCCGACTGACTCTTCGGCAGCTGCCGACGACTCGCCGGGTTCCGCTGATGTTGACGACGGTGAGGCCGGACCGGCTACCGATGCCGACTGCGATTCCGGCGGCGAGACCGATGACGCCGGACTCTCCGGTCTGGATGGCTCGGTCTTTGAGGACTTCGGCAGTTCGGACTGGGGCGCGGCTGATCCACTTGGCGCTGATCCACTTGGTGCTGACCCGCTGGGTGATGCGCAGCCGTGGGCCGACCCGGATCCGCTGGACGACGGCGACTCGGCAGACTTCTGACGGTGACGCTGCATTCTCCCGGAACCGCCAGGGTCGGCGTTCGTTCCCGCTGGCTCCGTGGTAGCCGCTGGGACCGGGCCGCCCGCCTGGTGGTGCTGCTGGCCGTCATCCTGAGTTCGATGATGGTGGTCTTGGGAATCGGGATGTGGCGCAATGACCTGGCCATCGACGGCGACGGATTGCCGGCCACAGCCACCGTCCTGAGCGTGACCGCATTGCGCACCGGCATCGAATATGTCGACACCGACGGAGTCGCTCAGCGTCCGCCATCAGGGGTGTTGTACCCGGGCAAACTCACGGTGGGGCAACAGTTTCTGGTCGAGTATTCGGTGTTTGACCCAACACTGGTAAGGGTGGCCGGTCGGACCGCCATCGGCGGAGTTGTGATGTTGATTTACGTCATCGTCGGGTGTTGGGCGATTGCTCTACCAGTGCGGTGGCTCCTGCGTCGACAGGGGCGGCGGCAGCTGTTGGGCTTGGCCGCAGCGGTGAATGTGGGCGTCTCCCGGGAGTTGGCCGGGGTGGAAACACTGGATACCGCTGGGCAGGCGCTGGTAGCGGAAGCCAAGCACCTCAAATCCGAGCGTGCCGCCCGTTCCGGCGCTCGGCTGACACCTCGCACCAAAGCTGACCGCAAATCTCGTTCCAGCAACCGCGTCAACAGAGCCAAGCGCTGACCCTGCCGATGTTGTCCGCCGCCGCCGCAATGCCGTGGGCCGGCAGCGGATGAGGTTGCCGCGGCCTAGATCCGCCCGCGGGGTTGACGGTAAAACCAGACCTGGACGCGCCGGCGCGGGTTAGCTCTTGGGGAAATTAAAGGTGAGATCAGCGCGCCGCGTGGTATTGCTCGATGACGGAGGCCGAGATGCGGCCGCGGGCTGCGATGGCGATGTTGTTATAGGCTGCCCAGGCCCTTATCAGTGCCAGCTCGACTCGATGCCGATTGACCGCGGGACCGGATTCGTTGGCGATATTGCTGGTGCGGCTTGATTCGCGAGTCGTCCAGGCCTGGCGCGCCTGCGGGAGGAACGCGTTGAGCACCTTGCGCAGAGCGGTGGCATTGCGCTTACTCAGATCGATTTCGTAGTTGACGCCGTCCAGCGCGAACGTGACAGTTTCGGCGGCTGTGGAGCCGTCCAGGTCATCGATGAGCTGGGTGGTGGTTTTGGTTGCCATTACGCCTTCCGGTGTGAGTGTTAAAGCCGTGATCAGACTAGC
>JBBSRY010000578.1:0-2442 GCA_038242595.1 Mycobacteriales bacterium | reverse complement strand
GCTGAGGCTTTCCCAGCGGTTACCACCCACCTCCGTGCAGGTGAAGCCGCCGGCTTCGACGGTCCGGGTCTGCTGAGAAAGGCATGGACCGAACGGGACTTTACCGACGCTGGCGACGTCGCGTCCGCTCTCGCCTGGCGTATTGAGCAGCGGGTCGATACCGGGGTGCAGCTGGCCGAAGAAACCGGTTCCCGGCCCCTGGCCAACGTCACCGATGCCCATCTGGCTAAACTCGCCGCGGCGGCCGCTACCGACAGGACTCCGGCCCGGGTCAGCCGGCGGGCCGGCACGAACGCGGCGTGGAATGGGCGCCTGCACGGGCACCTCACCGACGGGATGCTCCAGGCACGCATCACCGCCGCGAAGACCTCCCTGACCACCGATACCGTCATCAACGACCCGGAACGCCACCGTAAGACCGTCTGGTTGCATGAGTCGTTGCAATCAGAGCACGCCATCCGGGCCAGCCTCGATGAGAAAACGCGTACCATCGAGGCTTTCGAGCGCGGCGCCCATACCCGCCGGGACCCCACCGCCCCGGCACGGGAGCGTGAAAACCAGGCCGCGACGATTGTTGGGCGTATCGCCGCGGAGCAGAAACTGCGGACCTTACTCCCCGACCACGATCCAGGAAACACCCGTCCCCTGGATGTGTTGCCGGAGTGGATGGCCCCATCCGGATCCATCACCGCCGAACACGCACCTGCCCTATTCGCGAAGGAGCTCGTCAAACGCCGGGACGTCATAGACCGGGAAATGGTCCGCCGCGGCTGGGAAATCGCCGAACAGCAACCCGTTTGGGTGGCAGAACTCGGTGCCGTGCCCTCCGATACGGTCAAAGCACAGCAATGGGTGCACCTCGCGGCCGAAGTCGATACCTACCGGGCGAAGTACAATCTCACCGACATAGACACCCGCGCCGTACCCGCAAAGTATCGGGCCTCGGAAACCGGTGAGCAACTAGCTGCGAAAGTCACCGCAATGCACAAATACTCCGAACTGACGACGAAAGAACCAGCCGCTGCCGAACAGATCACCGATGAGGCGATCAGCGCTGAAGCCCGCTCCCAGGCCCACTCCGGGCACACCGAAGCTGAACAAGTCTCCAAGGCCTTGCGCCAGAGCCGCAGAAGCAACGCAGAGACTACCGAACCATCGAACGCAGAACGTGTTGCCGCCATGACCCAAAGAATCCGTGCCCGAACAGTAGAGCAGGCAGCCCGAACAGATCAAGACCCTACCCAGGCAAAGAGTCCTCTTCCGGAGACGGACCCGTCACCGGCCGTCTCGGAAGCACAACGAAAAATAGATCGCCTCAAAGCCCAGGAAAAAGAACGAGAAGCCCAACAACGCCGCCAGGACGAGAAGCCCAAAGGACCAAGCCAAAGCAGAGGCCCAACCATCGGACGCTGACCCTTGGGGACCCGAGGCCATCCCAGATGAGGGATCCTTGGGTTCTTGTGGTGATTCCAACACTTGGCAGATGGGTGTTGTCGTGGAGGGAGTATTCAATTTATGTAAGACCGGATTTTTTGCAGCTGTTTTGGGTTAGCGCTGGCGTAGGTAGTAAATCAACTGCGTTTGGTGGCGCACCTGAGCCGCTGGCTCGATGGCAAGGGCTTGAGTGTGGAAGACCTGACGGCAGATCGGGTCGAGCCGTTCACTCGTGAGCGGCGGTCCTCGTATCGGTGGAGATCACCGGAGCGCCCGTTAGGGGCCCGTCCACGTCCGCCACAGGTGACCGTGCGTTCACGAGAACTTCAATCAAGATTCCTGACCTGGCGCAGTGTCCTGCCCTCGTGGTCATCCTAGCCGCCGGACCTGCGGCCGGTACGGTCACGGCGCGACTTCGGTACGGGCTTCTCGTAGCCCTCACCGAGGGCGGCTTGCGGGAGTTCCGCGGGGTTCTCGGCCAACCGGGCCTCCCACTCAGCAACCCGGGCCTTCAGGACGCAATTTGCCTCCATGAGCTCGGCCGCCGAGGACCGCAGTCGCGTATTTCACCTACAAGTTCCTCATACGACGGTGATGCTGCCATCTCACCAGCATCACCACTCACACACGAGAATCAGTGAAACCATACCGAAGATGTAGTTGAGTAGTTACGAACTATTCAACGGTCTCCTAGGGGTCTCCGCGATGAGTTGCATGCTCGACTCCCGGACAACCAGTTCAGGTTTGAGCTGCTCTGAGGCTACCGGGTCACCGCCCATCACAGCGATCAGCAACTCCAGTGCATGTCGGCCCATTTGGTGCATCGGTGACCGAACGGTGGTTAGCGGCACCATCATCTCTGCGGCCAGCGGAGTATCGTTGTAACCGACCCCCGCCACGTCATCTGGCAGCCGGAGTCCGTGGTCCCGCAGCACCCCAAGCGCGCCAATGGCAGCGAAATCATTGGTCGCAAAGATCGCATCGGGATAGGGCCTTGTGTTGAGAATC
>JBBSRY010000577.1:0-2445 GCA_038242595.1 Mycobacteriales bacterium | reverse complement strand
GAAGATCTGGCTCTCGAAGAAGGTTTCGTGCACCTGATCGTTGAGTTTGATCGCGCTTTCCAGATCGGTTCCGAATGGCTTTTCCATCACCACTCGGGAGCGCTCCACCAGGTTTGCGTCCTTGAGCATCGTGATCACCGCCAGGGCTGCCTTCGGCGGGACACTCAAGTAGTGCAGCCGGCGAACCCCTTTACCGAGCGCTTCTTCAGCTTTCATGACCGCCGCCGCCAGCGCTTCCGGGCCGGCGCTCTGCGGGACGTAGTGGATTTTACTGGCAAAACTTGCCCACTGCTCCTCGGTCAGCTTGCGGGAACTGAATTCCGAGACCGCCTGATGCGCGAATTCGCGGAAGGACGCGTCGTCATAACCCTCGAGCGAGGTGCCGACGATCTGAATTTCCGGTGCCAACGAGGACAGTGCGAGGTGGGTGAGTCCGGGCAGAAGTTTACGTCTGGCCAGGTCGCCCGTGGCGCCGAAGAGCACCACCACATGGGGATCGATGTGCTCGGTCGCGCTTCGCGATGGCCGAGAACCTGGTGCCGGATAGGCAATGCTTTCTTCGTTGGGTGTCACCATGACGCCGATGATTCCATTGGATCGTTAAAGCTGCGACACCAGGGGGCGCCGCCGGTTCGTAGTCGGCGATGCGGAATGGGGCCGGCGATCATGGCTGGCGGAACAGGGGCCGATCAGACCTTGCCCAAACCAGGGGCCGGTGAGTTGACCAGCACCTGCTCGTACTGCGCCTGCCGAATGCCATTGACAAACTCAGTGGCTTCTTCCTTGTCCCGCACCACCTTTGACACCACCACGACGGCGAACATGGCGGACAGGATGCCCATGCCGATGGTGTACTGCTGCTGCACGGTGATGTTCAACATCATCAGATTGCCGACATTCCAGACGGCGGTCAGGACCAGGAACGCAATGGAGGCACCGAAGAAGGCGGAGGTGTTTTTGGAGACAACCTTGGGGTTGGGCATGGCAAATCTCTTTTCGTCACTGTTTGGGTGGGGATGTTGCTGGAGCTACGGAGTTTCGGTACCGGTCCGGCGGCTGGTGCGGGCGGGTTTGGCGGCGCGGCGGTGTTTGGTCGGGACCACGGCCTTGGCCATCGCGTGACGTTTACCGTCGATCTGATGGACCTTGAGGACCTGTTCGAGTTTGGTGTGCCGGATCCGGCTGGCCTGTTTGCTGATGCCCTGGGCGTCGCCGATATCACCGTAACTGGCCTGCGGTAAGGAGTTTCGGAGTGCATGCACGGACAGCGCTTCGATGATGTCGAGTGCCACCCGGGCCTTGGAGATGAGCTCGATCTTGGTCAGATCAAGCTCGGCTTCCCCGACATCGGTTTCCTCGGCTCGGGCCTGGGTGGTGGCCTTTGCCAGCAGATTTTCGATGTAGTCGTACATCTCGGTGAGCTCCATGGGAAGAGTCTGCATCACGACAACGTAAGTTGTCAACGACAACGAAGATTGTCAGTCAATTGGTTTCGCCGACGGGTCAACGATCGGTGCGACGGATCAGTCCGCGGGCGTCTGCGGCGGCAACGGCGGCGGTACGCGAGTCGACCCCGAGTTTGGTGAAGATGTGCACCAGGTGGGACTTGACGGTTGCTTGGGACAGGAATAGGTGATGCGAGATCTGGAGATTGGACATACCTTCGGCCACCAGCGTGAGCACTTCGGATTCTCGGTTGCTCAGCGACTGGCTCGGTACCCGCATTCGCTGCATCAGGCGCTGGGCGATCGCAGGAGCCAGCGCTGATTGCCCGGCCGCGGCCGCCCGGACGGCCGCGGGGAGCTCGTCGGGCGGTGCGTCTTTGAGGAGGTATCCGCTGGCTCCGGCTTCGATGGCAGCCAGGATGTCAGCCTCGGTGTCGTAGGTGGTGAGGATGAGGACCCGCGGTCCGTCGGCAAGTGCGGTGATCTGTTTTGTCGCCTCGGCGCCGCCCATGGACCGGCCGAACTGCAGATCCATCAGGTCTACGTCGATCCCGCCGACAGTGGCCGCGGCGACCGCTTCCTCGGCCGTGGCGACCTCACCCACGATGAGTAAATCGTCCTCCGATTGCAGGACAGCGCGCAGACCGGCGCGAACGATCGGGTGATCGTCGGCCAGCAGCAATCGAATGGGGCTCATCGATACTCCCCGGGTAGTGCTGGGGTGGGGGCAAGATCGATCGTGACTGCCACCGCGGTGCCCTGGCCCGGCTCGGATTCCACCGTCATGGCGCCGCCGAGTTGTGCGGCACGAGATCTCATGGAGGTCAGCCCAAAGCCACCGTCCGGTCCTGGCGCCGCACCGAGGGCGAGAACCTTGTTCGGGTCGAAACCGACGCCGTCATCAACGATGTCCAGGCTGACAGCGGTGTCAAAGATGGTCAAAGTGACACCAACGCGGGAGGCATGAGCATGCTGGAGGGTATTGCCCAGAGCGGATTGG
>JBBSRY010000576.1:0-2449 GCA_038242595.1 Mycobacteriales bacterium | reverse complement strand
CACCCGTCCACGGTACTGCGAATGCCTTTCGCCGCCGGTCGGCGGGGTCGCCGCGTCCTACCTACCTTTTGCAGTCGCAGAGCGGAAATCGCCGCGTAGTCGATCTCTTGAGCGCCAAGATTTACCGGCTCCGCTCCGCCTGCTGCCGCCGGCGCCCACGGACGGTTGATTCTCAGTGCCGGGCGCCGCAGGATGACGGGATGACTTCACGTGAGCTCGGCGCTGTGTTCCGCCCCCAACTACCTCCCGAACGGCTGCGTTCGCTGGTCGAAGAGGCTGATCAGGCGGGTCTGGATCAGCTGTGGCTCTGGGAGGATTGCTTCCTGGAGAGCGGGATTGCCATGGCTGCTGCTGCGCTGGCGTGGTCGCAAACACTGCGGGTGGGCATCGGGGTGCTGCCGGCGCCGTTGCGCAACGTCGCGGTGACGGCGATGGAGGTTGCCACCATGGATCGGCTGTTTCCCGGCCGCTTCCAGGTCGGCATCGGGCATGGCGTCCAGGACTGGATGCGTCAGGTCGGTGCCAATGCTGCTTCACCGTTGACCCTGCTGTCGGACCATTTACAATCGCTGCGCGCACTTTTGGCCGGTCAACGGGTCAGCGTGCAGGGCAGATATGTGAAGCTGGACGATGTCGCCCTGGACTGGCCGCCGTTGACCACGCCGCCGGTGTTCGCCGCCGGTCAAGGGCCGAAAACGCTTCGCGTGAGCGGACAGTTCGCCGATGGCACCGTACTCAGCGGCGGGACCACCCCCGAACAGGTGCGAGAGGCGGTCGAGCAAATCGACGCCGGGCGGGAGATCGCCGGCCGAACCGACGCCCACCACATCGTGGTGTACGTCATGGCTGCCACCGGCCCCGCGGCGCAGCAACGATTGGATGCCGAGAAGGCTCGGTGGACTTCAGAGCCCGCCACCTTAGGGGGAGTTGCCGGCGACAGCGCCGAGGTGGCCGCCGGTGTCGATGAGTTTTACCGGGCCGGGGCGCACAGCGTCATCCTGCAACCCACGCTGGACGAGCCGGATCAGGAGGGTTTCGTGCGCTTCGTGGCGCAGCAGGTCAAGCCGTTGCTGATGTAATAGGAGGGTGCCTGCTGCTCCGCTCCCCGTCCGTGATGGGTTGAACCCCACCCGGATTCGGTTACCGGAGGACGGTACTTGGCCGACGGTGATGAGCTACCTGCTCAGTCGATTTCCCGATGACGCGGTGCGGCTGGGGGAGAAACTCGAAGCGGGTGAGATCGTGGATGTTGCCGGCTCCGCGATCACCGAGGACTCTGCTTACCTAGCAAGAGCTTTCATCTATCTGTACCGTGATCCGCGACCAGAACAGCGTGTTCCCTTCGAGATCGACATCGTGCACCGCGATGAAAATCTGTTGGTGATCGACAAGCCGCACTTCCTGGCCAGCACGCCGCGAGGGATGTACATCACCGAGTCCGCCGTGGTGCGGTTACGGATCTTGCTGGATCTGCCGGAGTTGAGTCCGGCGCATCGGTTGGACCGGGTGACCGCCGGGCTGCTCGCCTTTGTCGTGCAGGCCAAGGATCGCGGTGCCTACCAGACGATGTTTGCCCGTCGGGAGGTGACAAAGCGGTACGAAGCAGTGGCCCGGCTGGATCCGGGGGATCCTCGGGTGGAGTTGCCACACACCGTTCGCAGTCACATCATCAAGGAACGTGGTACGCCCAAAGCGCGCGAGGTTCCGGAGCTGGAGCCGAATTCGGAGTCGTTAATCGAACAACTGGACGCTCGTGGTGACCTGGGCCTGTTTCGGCTGAGCCCGAAAACCGGTAAGACGCACCAGCTCCGACTGCACATGAGTGCTATCGGGCTGCCGATCCTGCACGACCACTTCTACCCTGACTTCTACGAGGTGCCGTCGGATGACTATTCCAAACCGTTGCAATTGCTGGCCAAATCGTTGGAATTTGTCGATCCGCTGACCGGCCGCCCGCAGCGTTTCGAAAGTGCCAGGGTGCTGCAGGAGTGGGCGCTATAGCTCACCGGGGATTAACCAGCGATCACTCCTGGCGCGCAACGTCATCCCGATAAACCGCAGCACGATGAACAGGGTCAGTCCGGCCCAGACCCCACCCAGCCCCCAGGTGAATAGCAATGCCGCGATTGCCATCGGAATGTAGCCGGCCAGCGCCGAAATCAAGGTCACGGTACGCACGTAGGCATTGTCACCGGCGCCGAGCAGAACCCCGTCCAGCGCAAACAGAATGCCACCGATCGGCATCATCGCCACCAGCCAGGGCCACAGCACGTGCGCTTGGGCCTGCACGCCGAGATCGGAACTGAATGCCAGTGGAATGAGATACCAACCGGCACCGAACAGGATCCCGAATACCACCCCGGCAACGGCGCCATATTTCGTCACCTGCAAGGCAACACTTCTGGCGCCCTTGGTGTCCCCGCTGCCCAGAGCTGCTCCGACCAACGAT
>JBBSRY010000575.1:0-2449 GCA_038242595.1 Mycobacteriales bacterium | reverse complement strand
CGCTCGCGGCGCCGGCTGCCAGTGCCAACGCAACGTCGCGCGGGTAGCGGACTCCGCCATCGGCCCAGACCGTTGCGCCGGATTCGGTGGCTGCGGTGGCACATTCCAGGACGGCGGAGAACTGCGGTCGACCAACACCTGTCATCATTCTGGTGGTGCACATCGCACCCGGGCCCACGCCAACCTTGACGATATCGGCGCCGGCTGCCACCAGTTCCGTGACGCCGATGGCCGAGACCACGTTCCCGGCGGCAATCGGCAGCCGAAGCCCGGTTGCGTCTGCGTAACTGTCTCGGGCCTGACGAACGATGGCCAACGCTTCGATCATCTTGTCTTGATGACCGTGCGCGGTATCCACCACCAACGCGTTGACGCCCATGGCAATCAGCGCTTCGGCTTTGGCCCGGATATCACCGTTGATGCCGATTGCCGCGGCCACCACCAATGATCCATTGGCGTCCAGTGCGGGGGTGTAGATGGTCGAACGAAGGGCGTTCTTGCGCGTCATCACCCCGACCAGTGTGTTGCCGTCCATCACCGGCGCCAGATCGACATGACGATCTGCCAGCGCACTGAACATCTCTCGTGGCGGCTGGGCCGCATCCAGTGACAGCACATCCTGGGCCATCACCACCTGAACCTGGGTGAAGCGATCCACCGATTGCCCGTCCCGCTCGGTCATCACCCCGACGGGCTGACCACCTTCCACGACGACCACGGCGCCGTGAGCTCTCTTGTGGATCAATGAGAGTGCTTCTCCAACCGTAGTTTTCGGACTAACGGTGACCGGGGTGTCAAACACCGGGTGGGCGGCTTTGACCCGGTCGACCGCCTCGGACAACACGTCAAGTGGAATATCCTGCGGCAACACCGCCATGGCGCCGCGACGAGCCACCGTTTCAGCCATCCTCCGACCGGAGATGGCCGTCATATTGCTCACCACCAGGGGCAACGTGGTGCCGACGTGATCCGGGGTAGTCAGATCGACATCCAACCGCGAGGTGATGGCCGATCGGCTGGGGACCATAAAAACATCGTTGTAGGTCAGATTCTGGCTGGGGGTGACGTCATTGAGGAAGCGCACGATGAGTCAGCCTACCGACCCGGATACCCGACGCAGAATCGATTGCTGCTTCAACATGGGGGCTTTACCTCCCTCCGAGGGCGGTGACCGGATGACCGTCTGCGACAATGCGTAGCCTTGAATAATCAGCAAATTCGACAGTATTAAGGAGAAGGTCGATGACGAAGAGGTTCGTGGTCGGCGATCACGTGCGCTGGAATTCCGAAGCCGGTCACGTGCAAGGCACGATCACCAAAATCCACACGAAAGATGTGGACTATAAGGGTCACACTCGACGCTGCAGTGAAGATGACCCGCAGTACGAGATCAAGAGCGAAAAAACAGATCACGTGGCGATGCACAAGGGTGAAGCGCTGAGCAAGATCAAATGATTCGGCTTCGCCGATGAACCCGTGCGTCACCGAGGGAGTCGCCCCGCGGGTATTTACCATCGGTCACTCCACTCGAGAATTTGATGAGGTGCTCGCGATGCTGCGCGTGAACGAGGTGACGACTCTGGTCGACGTGCGCTCGTTTCCTTCGTCGCGCAAATACCCGCAGTGGAATCAGGACGCGGTCGAGGACGCACTGCCGGCGGATATCAAGTATCTGTGGCTCCGGGATCTGGGCGGCCGCAGGCACACGCCGGCGGGGGTGCCGAGTCCGAATGGTGCCTGGAGGGTCAAGGCATTTCGCGATTACGCTGACTACACGGCTACCGACGAGTTCGGTTCCGGGCTCGCCGAGTTGCTGCAGATTGCGACAGTGTCCGTGCCGGCGATCATGTGTAGTGAAGCTGTGCCGTGGCGGTGCCATCGACGGTTGATCAGCGACGCACTTATCGTCGCCGGGGCGCAGGTGTTCGACATCATGTCCGAATCATCGACCCGGCAGGCGGAATTGAACTCGTTCGCGGAGGTGCGCAACGGCACAATCACCTATCCGGGATCTCCAGGAGAATAAGCATGGATGTGTCGAACGACGTTCGCAAAATGGTGATGTCGATTCCTACCGGCTGCGTGGCGGCGTACGGCGAGATTGGACGGGCACTGGGAATCAGTCCCCGGCAAGCCGGCCGGGCCGTTGCGCTGCTCGACGATGATGTGCCGTGGTGGCGAGTCGTTCGCGCCGACGGCACGCCGGCTACCTGCCATGAGGGAGGAGCCAGGGCGCTCCTGGAAGCAGAAGGGGTGCCGTTTCGCGGCGACCGTGTCAACATGGCCAAGGTTCGGACCGCCGGTATAGGTGACTCCGGTGAGCCAGTTCCAGGCGATGCACGTGAGCGCCGCACCCGACCTCACCAGTAGACGTCACACAAGTAGGTGCCAAACCTCACCAAAGCGCGAAAGTTAGTTGTCCCCGCGCGGTCCGGCCTGCTCCGGAAGG
>JBBSRY010000574.1:0-2455 GCA_038242595.1 Mycobacteriales bacterium | reverse complement strand
GGCATCCACACTCAGATACCGCCGCATCTGGGGATCAACTCCCAGTTCGCCGCAGATCGCTTCGAACCTTTCGACCTGCCGGCCGATACCCTGCCACCACTGATGCTGCGATGTGGCTTGCACACCCGCCTCGCCGGTGGTCGCCCAGCCGCCGGTACGAGCGGCGGTGCGCATCGTGGCTTTTCCATTTGCGGCCACCACGAGGGGAAGTCGAGGGGATTGAACGCAACCCGGAACCATCCTGGCAGCAACGGCCTGGTAATACTCGCCCTGCCAAGTGGTCACCGGTTGTCGCAGCAGCAAATCGGTGAGGGTGACAAATTCATCAAGACGAGCCGCCCGTTCCCGAGGGCTCAACGCCACCTGTCCCAGCACGGAGGCGTCGAAACCATCGCCGCCGGCGCCGATCCCGGCGATGAATCGACCATCAGAGATGTCGTCCAGACTCATCAGTTCCTTGGCCACGGTGACCGGATGACGAAAATTGGGCGAGGTCACCCAGGTGCCGATTTGCAGTGTCGTGGTGGCCAGGGCAGCAACCGAGAGCGAAGGGACGGTGGCAAACCAGTTCTGCTCGGCAAGAGAGCGCCAGGACAGATGGTCGTAGGTCCAGCCATGAGCAAAACCCATGTCCTGTAACGCGCTGAATCTTGCCGCAAACTCCCGGTGCCGATACTGCGGCAGCACCACCACACCCACGCGTACCACGCTCAGAACCCCAGAATTTCGCGAGCGCCGTGAATCGACGGCCTGGCCCAGTAGGACATGTATTGCGCGTTATCGCTCAGTGACCTGGTGAAAGCTTTGTCCAGGTAGAGGATTCCGCCGAGGTGGTCGGTTTCGTGCTGCACGATCCTGGCCGACCAGCCGGAGATCTCCTCGTCCACCGCAGCCCCAGCGGCATCCAAACATCGCAGTCGCACCGCGTGGCCGCGCGAAACCACCGCCTGATAGCCGGGAACCGAGAGGCAACCCTCGTAGAAGGGAACCAGATCATCACCAATAATCTCGTAAACAGGATTGATGATTGTTCGGAATGGCAATGGCCGGCGCTCGCGCGCGTCAGCGATCTCCGGTGCTACTTCCGCGCTGTCCTCCAGGACCGCGAGCTGCAAGGAAATCCCCACCTGCGGCGCCGCCAGCCCGACTCCCGGTGCGGCGTGCATGGTTTCGCGCATTGCCTGGATCAACTCCGCCAGCAACGCATCATCGAGTTGACCATCCACCGGCTGCGCCGGGATCCGCAGCACCGGGTGGCCGGCGGTGACAATCGGCAACGGTCTTGGACCGGCCAAAATCTGGGCCACATGAGGCGCCAATGAAAAGCTCGCCAGGTATACAAGTTCTGCCGACGAAGGGGTGGCGGGCTGCGGGGAAGGCAATTGCGTCATAACCACTCAGTCGTAGAGATCGGATTTACTGAATTTCAGCTTGGCAGCCGGTCCCACATCGGCACCGCTACCAGGGTCGTTGCCGGCAGCATCACTCGCAGACTCATCGTCCGGACCAGACTCGGCGACCTCCCGGTAGGCAAAGAAGCCGATGGCGAGCAGGGCGATTGCGCCAAAAGTGATCCACTGCAGAGCGTAGGACAAAAAGGGTCCGTCCTCGATCTGCGGCATTCCGATCGGACTCATCACACCAGGCGAGGTTTCGGTGAGCTGGATGAATCCGCTGAGCACATTCGGTTCGTTGGGCAGGATCTGGGCCGGATCGATGCCGGTATATGAGAGCTGATTGCCGGTCAACTGTGGCGCACGATTGGCCGGATCAGGTTGGTCCTGCTGAACCCGCCCGCTGATGGTGATCTGCTCCCTGGGCAGGGCCGGCGGGGTTTCGCCGGCCTGCAACTGGATCTGGGTGATGTAGCCACGATCAACCAGCAGTACCTCGCCGGTGGTCAGGTCGAACGGCACCAGAACTTCGTTGGCCGCAACACCTTCCTCCTGCCGCAGTCGAACCTGAACCTGACCAGACTCACGGAACGTCCCGGTGGCGCTCACCGTTCGCCAAATTGCCTCGGTCGACGGTTCGGTGCCGATCGACAAGACGGTCAATGCATCGACCGGGGCAGCTGCTCCGGCGGCGCGGATTTGGCTGTTCTGCATTTGCCGTTCCTCGTTACGGCCGAACTGCCAAGGCGCAAGTACCGAAAAGCACAGGGCGGCAAAAATGATCGCCAGGACGATGATGGATAACCAGCCGGGCTGCAGCAGAAGGCGGGCACCACTTCGACGTGGCGGCGTCGGCGCTGGCAGCATCGGATGGGCCGATGTTGTCATGACGAGCCCCGGTGGGCGGCATCGGGTGGTTGCAGCCGGCGTCGGATCTCGGCCACTATGCCTGGCGTCGCGGCTTCGATCATCACCAGCACCTCGGTGAACTGCGAGTCAGGACCGCCGTAGGGATCAGGCACCTCATCGTGATCGGCAGCTGGGTCGAAACTGCGCAGCAG
>JBBSRY010000573.1:0-2459 GCA_038242595.1 Mycobacteriales bacterium | reverse complement strand
CGGATTCAGCAAAACCGGCTGAGCCACAGACAAATGCGGTGGTACTCGGTCCACGGTCAGCAACCGTCGCCGCCAGGTCACCGGCAACCAGTCGGCCGGCCGGTCTGTCATCGCGAACCTGGCGTGACAACGCAATTGATGCCCCGGCCGCGATCAGTTCTTCGGCATAGGGCAGGTCCTGCAGGGTGCGGGCCGAAACCGTCAGGTGCAGAAGGTTTCTGGCGTTCAGCCCGATGGCATGGCGCAGCATCGCGATCAGCGGAACCACCCCGGTGCCGCCGCCAATGGCCATGGCGGGGGTGCTTGCCTCCCAGACAAACCAGCCACCGATCGGGCCGCGGACCTCCAACTCGTCACCGATCTGCACGACATCGGCCAAATAGCCGGAGACCTCGCCATCTTCCAGACGCTCGACGTACAACTCGACCATCGGATCGGCCGGTTCGGAGGCCACCGAATAGGACCGGGAGGCGCGGTAGCCGTCTTCGGCGGTCAACCGAACCACATAGTGCTGACCGGGCAGGTGATCAACGCGAGCGGGGACGTCGAGGCGAAGTTTCACCGCCCTCGAGGTTGGATGCTCGACTTCGACAACGGTGGCTGTGCGCCATCCGCCGATCGGTCTGGGCGCCGTTGCGGGGGCGGGGGCGAACAGGGCCGGCGCTGATTCGATCACCGGGTCAGTCTCCTTGATAACGCTGTTCCTCCCAGGGGTCTCCACGATCGTGGTATCCGTTGCGCTCCCAAAAACCCTGTTCATCGTGGTCCATCAGGGTGATACGAGAGATCCACTTGGCGCTCTTCCAGAAATAGAGATGTGGCACCAGCATGCGAATCGGTCCGCCATGAGCTACGGGTAGCGGCTTGTCCTCGTGGGTCCAGACAATCCAGGCCTTGCCGCCGGTGACGTCTTCCAACGGCAGATTGGTGGTGTAGCCGGTGGTCGAGGTGGCCATGATGTGGGTGGCCTGCGGGAGCGGCGCGGCCTCTTGGATCAGTTCGTCCAACGAGACGCCGCCGAACCAGGTGCCCAGTTTGGACCATGTTGTGACGCAATGGATGTCGCCGCGATACTGTGAAACGGGGAAGGCCTGGATCTGCGGCCACGTCCACTTCTGTTGGACCGCAACCATTCCGTCGATGGTCAATGACCATTGGTTGAGATTGACCCGTGGGGTGACCTCGGCCGTCAGCACCGGAAAATCTGTTCCGGTGTCGTACTGGCCCGGTGGCAGTCGGGGATCGGCTCGCCGATTACGGCCGGAGAAACCTCTGGTGGGCCCGGTCATATCTGTCGATCCTTCCTGATGGGTGTGCTGGCTACCTGGTGGTCGGTATCACCGAATTATCATCCACCATGACCCGCTCGCCTGCACTAACGTTGTCGGGGTGACTGCCGTGCCTTCCTCCTCCCCGTCCGATCTGATGGCACCCGCGCTACCGCAGGCGGTCTTGTGGGATATGGATGGCACACTGATCGACTCCGAGCATCATTGGATTGCCGCGCAGTATGCGCTGACCGGGCAGTTCGATGTGCCCTGGGACGAGGCGGATTCGCTGGCCAGTGTCGGTCGTGCACTCCCGGACTCGGCGCGGGTGTTGCGGGAGCGCGGGGTCAATCTGCCGGAGCCAGGCATTATCGACTTTTTGGTGGACAGTGTTGTCGAGCGTCAACAGGCCGGGATTGGTTGGCAGCCGGGCGCCAGAGAGATGTTGGGAAAACTGGTGTTGGCCGGGGTGCCCTGCGCGCTGGTGACGATGTCATACCGGAAGGTGGCCGACCAGGTGGTGGCCAGCGCACCGGCCGGTCTGTTTCAGGCAATTGTCACCGGGGACGATGTGCGCCGCGGCAAACCCCACCCGGAGCCGTATTTGACGGCAGCGCAGCTGTTGGGTGTCGACCCGACCAAATGCGTTGCCTTTGAAGATTCCTTCACCGGTGTCCGGTCTGCGGAGGCGGCCGGTGCGAAGGTGGTGGTGGTGCACAGCATTGTCGATATGCCGCTGCGACCAGGTCGCAGTTACCTCACCAGTCTGGAGTCGCTGACAATCGCCGACTTGGCTGCGGTGGCAGCCGGGCAGGTCATCAACCGCTGAATGGTATTTTCTCGACCCAACCGGTGGGGTCGGAGGTGATAAACGGCCGGCGCCGGAGATGGTGACGCGCAGTCGGTACCCCTCGCCAACACCGACTGAGCTGCCACCCTTGACCCTCCGGCGCCGCGACGCAGCACCTGCGTCTCACCGTCCGTACCGGCTTGAACTGCAGCCGGTAATCAATAGGAGACCGCTCGGCGGAATTTAGTTCCTTTTTTGGCAAACCTTTTTTTCCTCGGACCCTTTGCCAGGGTGGGGGTGGCTTCTGAGACACTGGATTCATGGACAAACCCGGAATTCTCAGTGATGGCCAGGTCAAGGCGGCGCTGGAAAGTCTTACTGGATGGAAGTCTGAAAACGGT
>JBBSRY010000572.1:0-2469 GCA_038242595.1 Mycobacteriales bacterium | reverse complement strand
GCCGATGGCCGAGGCGGCCGGCTGCGCCGGATTCGTCAGCGGGCCAAGGATATTGAAGAAGGTCGGAATCCCGAGTTCGCGGCGTGGTGCGGCGGCGTGCCGCATCGACGGATGAAAGGCAGCCGCGAAGCAAAATCCGATCCCGACCTCTTCCACACAGGCTGCCACCGCCGAGGGTGACAGGCTCAGGGCGACCCCCAGTTCTTCCAGAAGATCTGCTGAGCCGGCGGCGCTGGAAGCCGAGCGGCTCCCGTGTTTCACCACGGGTGCGCCGGCGGCGGCGACCACAACGGCCGCCATCGTCGAGCTGTTGACCGAATTCGATTGGTCCCCACCGGTTCCGACGATGTCGACAGTTCGTCGCGGTACGGAGAAACGAAGTGCATGCGACAACATGCTTTGCGACAGACCGAAGACCTCAGCGGCAGACTCTCCCTTGGCCCGCAGAGCGACGGCAAAACCAGCAATTTGCGCGCCGGTGGCTTCGCCGCTCATCACCTTGTCCATCACCCACGAGGTGTCGGCCGCGGTCAGGTCCTTTCCCGCCAATAGTTGGCCGAGTAAGGACGGCCAAGACGGAGAACTCATTCGGCGATTTCACGTACCTGTCCGGCGCTCAGACTGTCCCGGCCGGGCAGACTTCGTAACACCTTGGCAACGGTTTCTGCGGCCAACACCGGGTCGAGTGGATACACCAGAACTTCTTCGGATTTGGACCAGGTGGCGAGCCAGCGATCATCCGCCCTGGCAATGGCCAGAATTACCGGCGGCGGATTAGCGGACTCGTTGTGAATTTGCCGACTGATACCCATGCCGCCGGTCGGCTGTGCCTCGCCATCGAGAATGACGATATCGGCAGCTCCGCTGTCTATCGCCATTAATACATCAGCGACGGTGGAGCACTCCAAGAAATTGATTTTGGGTAAATCAGCCGCTGGTCGACGCCCGATGGCGAAGATGATGCCCTCGCGCACCTGCTGCCGATGGCTGTACACCAGCACTGTGGGAACACTCATGAAGCTGCCTACTTCCTTGCCGGGGCGGCCCGATCCGGGCAGCTCATGCTGCCCATTCAACCCTGCGTAATGCTATAGATCGCGTGCGCGACCCGCCGGATCGGGACCCCGGACCACATCATCGCCCGGGACAGGCCATAATCCTTATGTGACAACTGTGAGCACCCCAACCGGGCCCCCCAACATCAGTTCCCGAATCCACACCCTGAACCGGCCAAATATGGTCAGTGTCGGCACGGTGGTGTGGCTGGCAAGCGAGTTGATGTTCTTCGCCGGACTCTTCGGCATCTACTTCACCGCGCGGGCCACTGCGCCAGGTGAGTGGCCGCCGGGTCCAGCCGAATTGAACGTCCCGCTTTCCCTGATGTTCACCACGATCCTCATTCTGAGTTCGGTGACCTGCCAACTCGGTGTATTTGCTGCCGAGCGTGGTGATGTGGTGCGGCTGCGGTTCTGGTACGTCATCACGCTGCTCATGGGTGCGGTCTTTGTCGGTGGACAGACTTATGAGTACTTTCACCTTGTCGGAGAGGGAATGACGTTCTCCAGTGACTCCTACGGCACGGTGTTCTACCTGACCACCGGATTCCACGGACTTCACGTCATTGGCGGTCTGATCGCCTTCGCCCTGCTGATCGCTCGCACCAAGCTGAGCAAGTTCACGCCCGCTCAGGCGACCTCGGCAATCGTCGTCTCGTATTACTGGCACTTCGTCGATGTGGTCTGGATCGCACTGTTCGCGACCATCTACTTCGTCCGTTAATTTCTTGCGTCCGATTGCCAGTCAGCACCGGTAGTCATCGCAGGCAGTGCAGATAGGTGAATATGCAGTCCAAGATTTCGACCGCCGGATGAAGGCCACAGTTTTCCCCGCACTCCCCCGCCGCTCCACGAGTACGAGGTGTACAGCATGACTACCCCGCAAGATCCATCCCGAGGGATGCCCAGCAAGGCCAAGGGCCGGAGCAAAACCGTGCGTCGTGTATCCGGCGCCCTGGCTTTGCTATTCGCACTCGTCACCGTGGGGTTCCTGTACTCCGCTCTGACCCCCACACCGCAGACAGCTGTCGCCGGTGAGGTTGATGTTGCGGCCATCGCCGCCGGCCAGCAGCTCTACGACAATTCCTGCATCACCTGCCACGGTGCCAACCTGCAGGGCGTTAAGGACCGCGGCCCGTCTTTGATCGGTGTCGGTCAGGCGGCCACCTATTTCCAGGTGGCCACCGGCCGGATGCCGGCAGTTGACAACGGCGCCCAGATTCCCCGCAAGTTGCCGTTCTTCAACGAGGAGCAGGTCGCGCAGCTAGGGGCCTACATCCAGGCAACCGGTGGCGGACCCGAAATTCCCCAGGGCAACCTGCAGAACGTCGAAGCTCTCGCAGAGGGCGCTGAGCTGTACCGCCTGAACTGCGCTTCCTGCCACAACTTCACGGGTAAAGGTGGCGCCCTTTCG
>JBBSRY010000571.1:0-2477 GCA_038242595.1 Mycobacteriales bacterium | reverse complement strand
GGCACCTGCCCCTCCCACGGGTCACCAAAACACATTGAAATATAACCGCGGACACCCAGACCCGCGGCCAACGCACCGGTCACCACCGGCGCGAACATTTCAAATTGCGCCTCGTAGCCGCGTCCTAAGTTCTTTTGCGCACATGTATCGGTGGCGCTGCCGAACACCGCAATCCGCCTGACACCTGCGTTCAAGGCCCGCTCGAGTCCGGCCGTATTCGGCACCAACACCGAATACCTGACGTCCGGACTTTGGGTGATCTGTCGGAAAAGCTCGTCACTATCGGCCAACTGCGGCACCCAGCTGGGATGCACAAAACTGGTCGCCTCGATCTCGCGCAGCCCGGCAACAGCCAGCCGCCGGATGAACTCAAGTTTGACATCTGTTGGGATGAGGAGCTTTTCGTTCTGCAAACCGTCCCGGGCGCCCATTTCGGTAATGGTCACGCGGGTCGGTAGTCCAGCTGCCGGCACCGTAGCGGGCAATCGCGTCATCGTCAGTATTCTGGCCGGTTGCGCCGCCGGGGCGGTTCCCGATCGTCAACAAATTCCTCGACTCGTTCCTCGGCCCGGTCCCCGACTCTTTCACCGGCTCCCTCGCCGGCTCCTTCGTCGGCCCGGTCGTCAGGGGCCGACCGGTTGTAGCGACCGGAATCGGACAACCCGTCGCCACGGCCGCGATCGTCGTCGATCAGTTGGTTCAACAGACCCTGGACCTTGGTGATGGCGGCAACGTTGTAGAAGGCCAGCGGCTGATCAGCTGCTGATTCGACGGTCAGATCGCCGTAGCCGAAAATCCGGCCCCAGAAGCTGACGTTGGTTTCCAGATTCTGGATCCGACCGAGCGGAATCTGGTGTTCGCGCCGCTGGAAAAAACCGGTACGGAAGAAAACATGCCTGGTGGTAATCACAAAATGCTCACTGCGCCACTTTACAAACGGAACCACGCAGAGGATGAAGAGCAGGATCACGCCGACAGCAGCAATGATGATCCACCACCATGTGTGGTTGGAGTCATTGCGCAGCAGTGCGGCCAGCGCAAAACCGCCGCCGATGATCACGATGAACCACAGGATCGGGAACGCCAGCACCTTCATCGTCGGATGCTTGTGCAGCATGATTTGTTCGCCGCGGGCGAGCAGATGATCCGGGTACGCCATAGTGGTGCCCTCTCGTTGTTGCTGCGGTGCAGGTGCTGAACACGGAATCAGTGTGGTGCCAAAGTTCCAATTTGTTGCGCTTACGGTACCGCTTGCCTGGCTCCGAAGACCGCCGAACCCAGCCGCACGATCGTGGCACCGGCCTCGATGGCAATCTCGAAATCCCCGCTCATCCCCATTGACAACTCGGTCGCATCGGGCAACCCCAGCTCGTCGCGCAATTGGGCCAACTGCAGGTACCCGGCCTTGACCGCGCCCATATCGGTGGAATTCAATCCCACCGTCATGTAGCCGCGCAGCTGCAATCCCTCCATTTGAGCGATCTGTTGGGCCGCATCCACGGCCGCTGCCGGCCCGAAACCGAACTTGCTGTCCTCCGCCGACACATTCACCTGCAGCATCACTTCGACCTCGCGGTCACCCCGGCTCAGTTTTTTGGCCAATTCCAGACTGTCCACCGACTCGATACAGCTGACATGGCGCAGCACCTGATTGATCTTGTTCTTCTGCAGGTGCCCGATGAAGTGACTCTCCGGTGTGAAGGGCTCCAGGGCTTCGGCCTTGTCCAGCACCTCCTGCACCCGGTTCTCCCCGATCAAGGTGTAGCCGGCCCGCAAAGCCGCGATGATCTTCTCCGGTGGCTGAGTTTTGGTGGCCAGCAGAATCCGCACCTCACCCGGGGCCCGCCCCGATCGCACCGCCGCGGCATCCACCCGCTCTCGAAGAGAAGCCAACACCGCGGGCAGATCAGGACTGGTCACCCACCAACCCTAATCAGAGCGCCGCAGATGCTTCACATCAGCAGCGCTGAAGCTCCTGATGTCACCATCACGGGTCCGCACCAGCAGCTCCCCCGACATCGCAACATCTATTGCCGTGCCCATCACGACGTCTCCGGATGGCAGGTCCACCCGAACCGGTGCGCCGACCGTCCCGCACGCCGCCAGGTAGGCACTTCTGATCCCGGAACGCTGCGGATCCCCCTCAGCCGAGCGCCAGCGCTGCACCAGCTCGCCGAAACTGTTCAAAATCCCGACCGCCAGCATCTCTCGATCCAGCGTCACCGCCCCGGCCAGCTCCAATGACGTCGCGTCCGCCCGCGGCAACTCCTCGGTGCGTAAAGAGACATTCAGTCCCACCCCGACGATCAGCGCTTCCCCGGCCATCTCGGCCAAAATCCCCGCACATTTGGCATCGCCGACCAACATGTCATTGGGCCACTTCAGCAGCGCCTCGACACCGGCCACCTCCCGACAGGCGTGCACCACTGCCAGTCCGAGAATTGCCCCGATCCACCCCCGACGGGGCAGCCGAACCT
>JBBSRY010000570.1:0-2480 GCA_038242595.1 Mycobacteriales bacterium | reverse complement strand
GGACATGGTGGTGTCGGAGATGACAAAAGCGATGCGCACAGACCGTGTCTTCTTCGACTGGTCGCAGAACAATGCTTCCAAGACCACCATCGCCCCCTACTCTCTTCGCGGCCGCGACCATCCAATGGTGGCAGCGCCGCGAACCTGGGAGGAGTTGGAAACCCCCGGCCTCCAACACCTCACCATGGATCAGGTCCTCGAACGGATTTCGCGCGGGCTGGACCCGCTGGCCACCCTGCTCCATAGCGGGGAACTGGTGACAAAGCGCCACCGCCGGATGACTCGGCCCACTGTGAAGCCCCTCTTGGCAGACACCGAACCGAACGACACCGAGACCTCAGATCGCGGCCGCGGGCAACAGCTCGATGCGTATCGCGCCAAACGTGATGGAAAGAAAACACCGGAGCCGGTTCCCCAAGCGGGCCCGCTGGCGGGCGGCGGCGATAACACCTTCGTCATCCAGGAGCACCACGCCAGCCGGCTGCACTGGGACCTTCGGCTGGAGCACAACGGCGTACTGGTGTCCTGGGCCGTTCCCAAAGGCATACCGATGGACGCCAGCGAGAATCGGCTGGCCGTCCACACCGAGGATCACCCGATGGAATACGCGTCTTTCGAAGGCACAATTCCGGCCAATGAATACGGCGGCGGCGTGATGACGATCTGGGATTTCGGCACCTACGAGACTTTGAAATGGCGCGACTCGGAGGTGATGTTCGATCTGGCCGGATCGCGGGTTCAAGGACGATATGTGTTGATCCGTACCAATGGTCGCAACTGGTTGTTACATCGGATGAAGGAGTCCAGTCAGCACCTGGATCCCTCCGAGCTGGCCAAACATCCCCGGGATCGGCAGCGGCCAACGGCGCTGTCGACCACCTCTCCTGAGCATCCGGAGCCCGCCAAGGACGATCCGACACCATCCGTCCCGAGGGACCTACTGCCGATGGCGGCAACAGTCGGCTCCGAGGAGCAGGTCCAGGACACCTCGAAATGGCGCTACGAGGGCAAATGGGACGGTATGCGGGCCTTGGCTTTTGTCGACGCAACCGGCGTCACAGTAATGAGCCGGGCCGGCAATGACAACACCAATACCTTTCCCGAGCTCGCGGAGCTGAGCGAATTGATGCGTGGACACTCCGGAATCTTGGACGGTGAGATTGTTGCCTACGACTGCGATGGTCGGACCGATTTCGGTCTGATGCAGCAGCGGATGGGGTTGCGCAAGAGTGCGGATATTGAAGCTGCCGCGGCTCGGGTTCCGGCCAAATTCCTGGTATTCGACGTTCTGCATCTGGACGGTATATCGCTACTGACGAAGAAGTATGACGACCGCCGCCGGATCCTGGAGGCGCTCAACTTAGCGGGTGAGAAATGTTTCGTCCCCGAGCAACTCACCGGCACGATCGGTGAGGTGATGGCCAGCACCAAGACTGCCAGATGGGAGGGTGTCATCGCCAAGCGTGGCGATTCGAGCTACTCCCCCGGTGTACGAACCCGGGTGTGGCTCAAGGTCAAACACGAACTGGATATCGAGGTGGTGGTGGTCGGGTGGCAACCGGGGAAGGGCCGTCGTTCCGACGGCATCGGGTCGCTGCTGCTGGCAGTGCCGCAGGTCGGCCCGGACAAAAACCTGGAGTGGCGCTATCTGGGCAAGGTCGGCACCGGCTTCACCGACGCGATGCTCGACGATCTGAAAACGAAGCTGACCCCATTGCGCCGCGCCACCTCACCGTTGGACGTCGGTGATGCCGGCCCTGAGGTCAGAGGGGCGCAGTGGGTACGGCCGCATTTCGTCGGCGAGGTGGTGTACACCGAACTCACGCCGACGAATCGGCTTCGACAGGCCAGGTGGCGTGGTCTGCGCCCTGACAAGTCGCTCTCGGACCTGCACTGAAGGCCCCACCCATCGCCGGAGTGTTGGCATATCAACGACGAAGATGCCCGAGCGGCCCGGCTTGCACGAGTGTGTGAATCCCGGCTACCACCAATGGGTTTATCACCTTCCATCCATGTACAAATCGGAAGGCACAACGCACACTGGTGATGTACCCATGCACAATGGCGGGGCAATCGAAAAGAGGGTTCTGCGATTATGGACCAATACCGTGTCACCGATGGTCGTCATTCCCGGGACTTCACCCGTTCCACCAGAGAGTCAGCAGTGGCGCAGGCTCACGGTCTGCTCACGATGAATCCGACGATGGATTCCGATTGCGCCGAACTGGAAATACTCGAGGGTGAGATCTGGCAACGCGTCGACCTAGTACGCAACCTTCCGGAGCAGGCCGGACCGCGCGGCGACAACTGACTTTCGCGCTCTGGTGAGGTTTAGCACCTACCTGTGTGCCGTCTGCTGGTGAGGTCGAGTGCGGCGCTCACGTGCATCGCCTGGAACTGGTTCACCGGGGTCACCTATACCGGCGGTCCGAACCTTGGCCAGGTTGACACGGTCGCCGCGAAATGGCACCCCTTCTGCT
>JBBSRY010000569.1:0-2483 GCA_038242595.1 Mycobacteriales bacterium | reverse complement strand
GGGACCGGCGTCAAGTGCCGGTATCGCTGCGAGTTCAGGACGGCTCCGGCCGCAGGGAATATTCAGCACCTCTGCTCACACACCGGCACCGGCCAGCGGGGCGGAGTATCGCCCGCCGCGGGCGACCAAATCATGATGGGTGCCCCGCTCCCCGACGGTGCTCGCCCCGGCTACTTTTCGGCGGTAATAACGAGCGCCGAAAGTTTATTCAGCACCGCTCCGGAGCCGAACTTCTCCTGCAAGGATTGTGTGACGCAATCAACGGCGGCTGCCAGACCACCCGGGTCCCTGGCTTCAATTTCGGTTCGAATGGGCGTTCCGGTGCATAGTGCCACAGCTAGATCCCGAACATCGGGCACAGTGACGGATAGCTGTTCTGTTTCTATGGTGAACGAATGAAAACCGCTGGCCAGCAAGTTTTCTCGGATGACCTCCGGCCGGTGGTACCCATGAGGAACGCGGCGTATGAAACTGGGCGGATCTTTCGGAAACATTTCCGCCAGGGCGCCCTCGGCCACCAGGTCGACCGGAATTCCCTCGATCGGACCCCAGACCGTCATCAATAGCCGGCCTCCCACGGCCAGGATCCGGTGCATTTCGGCGAAGGCAGCCAACCGGTCCGGGAAGAACATGGCCACAAATTGTGCGGCGACCACGTTTACCGATTCCCCCGCTGCCGGCAACGCTACCGCGTCCGCCACCATCCACTCGGTCCTGGAATTAACACCCTCGAGGGACCGGCCCACGTTGACCATGGCCGGGTTCAGATCGATCGCCGTGATTTGCGCATCCGGAAGCGCCGCGGCCAACTCCCTGGTCAGAATGCCGGTGCCGGCCCCAACCTCCAGAATCTTGGCTGGTTGCCATTCTTTGATCAGGGCGGCACTGAGTTGGGCGTAGGGCTGGAAGTAGTTGGGTACCATCCAGCGTTGGTAATTTTCGGCGATCGAAGCGCTGAAGTCGACATCGGAAGTCGTCATGAATTGGTATTACTCCGTCTGCATCTCATCAGCAAGCTCATTGCGCAGAAAGCGCGAATCTCAAGGGCAGAACAGCTCGGTTCGGATTGAAAGGGCGCAACAGATTTGTCAAGGATTGTTGCTCGACTCGACCGATTGAAGTAGATCCGGCGCAGCACCTCTGGTGATTGTCGTCCGTCGATCTCGTACTGGGCGACGCAGCGATAGTGTCCTGCCAGACGGATCTACCGCTGCTGACAATTGAACCGACACGGGGGTCAGAAGTGAACCGCGAGTTCCTCACAGACGGTTGGACATTGACGGCCGGGCGCGGCCCCGTTCCGGAGCATGTGCAGAATGTTTCGATTTTGGGCACGGTCCCCGGTTGCGTACACACCGACCTACTGGCCGCCGGCATGATTGCGGACCCTTATCTGGACAACAACGAGAGCGCGCTGTCCTGGATCGGCCTCACCGACTGGACCTACACCCACACATTCCAGTGGCAGCCCGGTGCCGAACACACCGAGTTGGTCTTCGAAGGCTTGGATACTATTGCCATGGTCAGCTTGAACGGTGAGTTGCTGGGTCGAACCCGAAATATGCACCG
Organism: Mycobacteriales bacterium; assembly: GCA_038242595.1. Classification (GTDB taxonomy): domain Bacteria; phylum Actinomycetota; class Actinomycetes; order Mycobacteriales; family Nakamurellaceae; genus Nakamurella. The sequence continues at coordinate 914 of JBBSRY010000569.1, read as the reverse complement.
CCGCTACACCTTTGACATCACCGACCGGGTCCGCTCAGGTGCCAACGAGCTAACAGTCGACTTTTCTTGACCTGTTCGCCATACCGATGCGGCAAGTCTGGAGCTGGGGTATCGGCCGCATGTCAATCATCATCCGTACAACGCGATCCGCAAGATGGCCTGCAGCTTCGGCTGGGAGTGGGGCATCGACACCGCCACTTCGGGGATCTGGCAACCGGTGTCGTTGTAGACCTGGTCGGATGCCCGACTGGAGGAGGTGCGCCCCGGTCGGGCATCCGTTGATCTCCTTTCCGGCGTGGGCGAGGTGGAGTTGCACCTGAAACTCCGGAGTAGCAACACCGAACCACTGCTGATCACAGCGCGAATGCACGGGCACACCGCCACACTCAGCTTCCCGGCCGGCAGTACCACAGCTATCGCACGGGTGCGGATCGAACATGCGGACCTATGGTGGCCCAGGGGCCATGGCGCACAACCGTTGTACGACATCTACATCACTGTGAGCTGTGAAGGTATCGAACTCGATGTTGCCACCACTCGGGTTGGCTTCCGCACGGTCGAACTTGTTCACACTCCTGATAACGACGGCACCGGGATCAACCTGCTGATCAACAACAAGCCAATCTTTGTGCACGGTGCCAGCTGGGTTCCCGATGATGCATTTCCTCATCGCGTTACCCGGGAACGGTACCGAGATCGTCTGCATCAGGCCCAATTCGCCAATCTCAATGTGCTCCGGGTCTGGGGCGGTGGCATCTACGAGAGTGCGCATTTCTACCAATTGTGGGACGAACTAGGCATCTTGACATGGCAGGACTTCCTGCTCGCCTGCGCCGCGTACTCCGAGGACGAGCCACTGCGGTCAGAGATCATTGCCGAGGCCAGGGAGAATGTCAGCAGGTTGGCCTCTCATC
>JBBSRY010000568.1:0-2502 GCA_038242595.1 Mycobacteriales bacterium | reverse complement strand
CGCTTTGCCAATCTGGCGGCGATCGGCATTGATCAAGCCCTCTTCGGCATGGGCAATGTCAGTGAGCCAGGCGCGTTTGATCTGGTGGCCGAGCTTGTCCAAGCAGTTGCCGCTATCGCGCCGGCGGGTCGTGGATGATCGATCCACAGCAGCCCCATCTGCGATGTGAACCCCGGGAGTGAAGTTCATCCGGCAGTCGACTCTGTGATGCCGGTGGCACCCGTAACATCGCACCAGTGAGTAATGAGTCAACGCACCCGGGTGAAGAGGGTCTCGATCCGGTTGCTGAGCAACCTGCTCGACCAACGATCGACGCGGTCGCTGAGCAACCTGCTCGAACCGCCGGCCGGCCAACCGTCAGCAAGAGCGCCAGTCTGACGCCTTCGGACCGGGTGATCCCGACCTGGACCGATCCGACGGTCCGTCGAGCGGCCGACTCCATCGGCGGTCCGCTTGGTCGACACGCCCTGGTCGGACGGATGCCGATCCTCACCCCGCTGCGGATCACCTTACTGATGGCCCTGCTGTTCCTGATCTTCGCCTGGCTGGTCAAATCGCCCTGCATCCAACAGACCGAAGGCGCCGGTGGGTTGATGGTGCTGGACTCCAGCGGCAATCGACAGTGGATTTCCGGGTGTTACAACGACGTCGTCCCGACCTATCAGATCCAGGGTCTGGCCGACGGCACCTTCCCGTACGCCGCAAATTTCAACAGCGCCGGCGAAGTCGTCGAACCGCTGGCCTACCCGGTGTTGATCGGGACGTTCATGTGGCTGGTCGCCCAGATCGGCAACGGCTACAACTCCTTCACCGCCGGCACCGGCATCTTGCCGCAATCGCTGGATGTGGCCGTCTATTTCACCATCGGCGCGATTCTGCTCAGTCTGCTGTACCTGTGGGCGGTTGCCAGCACGTTGAAGATTTCCCGCAAACGTCCGTGGGATGTGGCCATCATGTGCCTGTCTCCGCTGCTGGTGGTCCATGCCTTCAGTAATTGGGACATCATTCCGGTGGCGCTGCTGGCGGCGGCAATGCTGTCCTGGTCGCGCAGCCGCCCGGTGATTGCCGGCGTTCTCCTCGGGTTGGCGGTGGCCGCAAAGCTCTATCCGGTGCTGTTGCTGTTCGTGCTCCTGCTGCTCTGTCTGCGAGCCGGCAAGATGCGCTCGTTCACGGTTACCGCGGTGGCCACAGTGTTGACCTGGGCGGCGGTCAATCTGCCGGTGGCGCTGGCCTACCCGGATGCTTGGCGGGCTTTTTTCGCCGCAAACACGAATCGCAAATCCGAGTTCACCACCTGGTATGCCATCTATACCGACTGGTCCGGATTCAAGATTTTTGATCCAGAACTGGCTGCCGGGCAGGCACCCACCCTGTTGAACGCCATCTCTCTGCTGCTTTTTCTGCTGGCCTGTATCGGCATTGGGTGGCTGACCCTGGCGGCCAACCGGCGGCCGCGGGTGGCGCAGGTGATGTTCCTGGTGGTGGCCGCCTTCCTGCTGACGAACAAGGTCTGGAATCCGCAGTTCTCGCTCTGGTTGTTGCCACTGGTCGTCCTGGCGCTGCCGCGATGGCGACTGGTGCTGGTCTGGCAGTTGACCGAGGCGGCGTTGTGGTTCCTGCTGATGCTCACCTACGCCACCAAAGGCAACGAGCCGGGACGATTTGTTCTGCTGTCCCAGTACCCCTACCAAAATATGGCCATCGTTCGGGACCTGCTGGTGATCTCGCTGATGGCCTTGGTCATCCGGGACATCATCAAACCCGAATTGGATCTGATTCGGCAGGCCGGGGATGACGACCCGACCGGTGGGGTGTTGGTAGACACCCCCGATGTGCTGACGGTGCCGTCGCCGCGAAGTCTGCTCCGGGGCCGAAAGACGTTCAGGACAAAGAGAAGTTCAGAACCCGAGCCGGTATCAGAACCCGAACTGGAGCAGGTCAGCCTGATCAAGCGAGGCTAGTCGGGTCTGCGAATCTCTTCTGAAAGCCCCGGAAGGCTACGGCGCAAACGCCAGACCAACCCCGCGGTCGGCGATGTCAGTCCCGGCAACAAGCGGGGCGATGGTGGCGCTGGCCAGCACCTTCGCGATCACATTGCGCGCCGTCGGAGGCAGTCCGCCGGTGCGAACCGCGTCCCACCACAGGGCGGCAACACCGGCCACATGCGGGGTGGCCATGCTGGTTCCATTGAGCAGTCTGGTGCCGCCGCCGACCTTGGCCGATTTGATGCCAACCCCCGGGGCGGCGATCTGCGGGAAAGTATTTGAGAAGTACGCGACCCCCAGTCCGGTTGCCTCCTGCCCGAGGGCGCCGACGGAGAGGATGCCATCGGCCGCGGCCGGCAGCGAGACCGCGATTTCGTAATCCGGGGTTTTGCCCCGTCGGCTTTCGTTACCCGCCGCGGCGACCACTACGGTTCCGGTGCCGAATGCCTCCTGGGCCCGGATCATGTCCATGATGGCGTCAAACATCCGCAGGTTGCCGCGGTAGGCCTCCAATGCT
>JBBSRY010000567.1:0-2503 GCA_038242595.1 Mycobacteriales bacterium | reverse complement strand
GTACTGCAATGAAGTCCGCCGGCGCCCCCACCTGCAGTCGTCCGGCAGGTGAATCGATGGCGTCATGGGAGGCAACGGTTGCGGCGTGGATCAGTTGGGCGGGGCTGAACCTGCCGCGAATACCGGTGGCCAGCCGCTCGCCCCATTCCAAACCGCGAGCTTGGGCGAACGGATCGGTGATCACATGTTGATCGGAGCCAAGACAGATCACGGCGCCGGCATCAAACAGAGCGCGCGCCGGCCCAATTCCGTCGGCCAGGTCGGCCTCGGTCGCCGGACACATGACAATTTTGGCGCCGGCACCGGCGAGGATCGCGATATCTGCTTCACCCAGATGTGTCGCATGGATCGCGGCTGTCCGCGAGGTAATCGCACCCGCCCGATACAGCAGTTCGGTCGGGCTGACACCGTGAAAAGCTTGGCAGGCCTCATTTTCCGCCGGTTGCTCGGAAAGATGTACATGAAGGACTCGGTTTCCGGCGAGCTGCACCACGGTGGGCATATCCGCCGCCGGTACCGCTCGCACCGAGTGAATAGCCACGCCCGTCCGAATAGAACTCGGCAGCGACGAGACGCGTTGCGCCCAGGCATCGATGGTGCCATCACTGAATCTGCGCTGCACTTGACCCAGCGGCTCATCGAACCCGCCCGCCAGGTAGGCGACATCGAGCAAGGTCAGTGCAATTCCGGTTTCGGTAGCGGCCTGCGCGATAGCCAGGCCCATCGCGTTCGGATTCTGGTAGGGACGTCCACCGGGTCCGTGGTGCAGGTAGTGGAACTCCCCCACCGCCGTCACCCCGGCGCAGATCATCTCGGCAAAAGCGGCCCGGGCCAACAGGAAAATGGTGTCTGGATCCAGCCTCTCGGCGAATCCGTACATGGCCTCGCGCCAGGTCCAGAAGTTTCCGGCGCCATCCCCGCCAGCATGGGTTCGCCCCCGCAACGCACGGTGAAAGATATGGGAGTGGGCGTCGGCCATGCCGGGAAACACCACTCCCGGCACAGCGGTGGCGCTCTCCCCGGCAGCGGGCAGCACCGCGGTGATGATGCCCTTGTCGCAGTGGATGTCGACGGGACCGGACGGTGCTGAGTCGTGCATCGACCAGAATTGTTCGGCCCTGAATACCTCAGTCATCTGGTGAGCCGGGCCAACACGTCTGCCAGTGCCTCAATACCCAGGAGGCAATCGGCCGCTTCGGCATATTCAGCCGGCGAGTGCGACACACCGGATGGGTTACGCACAAACAACATCGCGGTGGGCAGGAACGGGGCCAACACGCCCGCATCATGCCCGGCCCCGGTCGAGATACTCGGTACATCAAGCACTTGCGCCAGTTCCAGACCAAGGACTGGATCGAAAATGACGTCATCGGAGAACGACTCCCGCCGGACCACCAAGGTGCATCCCTCGAGTTCAGCTTCCAATCTGGCCGCTGCCACGATGTTGTCCACCAACGCAACGGTGGCCGGGGCACCCGGCACTCTGGCGTCCAACCACAGGTCGACGCTGGAGGCAATCACATTGGTACCACCGGGATTCGGCACTATCCGGCCAACCGTGGCCACCGCATTGGGGTGTTCGGCAAGTAACCGACGAGTGGCCAAAATCGTAGCTGCGGCGGGCAGCATCGGATCACGGCGATCAGCCGGGACCGTGGTACCGGCATGATTTCCGACGCCGGTAAAGGTAAAGCGCCACCGTCCATGGGCAAGGATCTGGGAGCCCAACGCGACGGCGCCCCGACTGCCGCTCTGCTGCAGCAGTCGACCTTGTTCAACGTGAAGCTCCACGAATGAATCGATCATCGCGACCCGTTCCGGATCCGGGCCGAAGGTACTGGAATCGAACCCGACCCGCCGAGCGGCGTCGACGACCGACATCCCATCCGGGTCATGCAGACGCCGCACATGATCAGCATCGCTGACCCCGGCCATCAATCGAGATCCCATACAGGGCAGGCCAAAACGGCCACCCTCCTCCTCAGCGAAGCACACGACGGCAATCGGTTTGGTGGGCTGATGACCCCGCACCTTCAGTTCATCAATGGCCATCAACGACGAGACCACACCGAGTGGACCGTCGAAGGCGCCGCCGCCGGGCACAGAATCCAGATGCGAGCCGGTAACCACTGCGCCCTTCCCGGCCTCACCCCACCAGGCCCAGATGTTGCTGTTGCGGTCGGTCTCAACCTCTAGCCCGCGTCGCTGAGCCTGCTCGGTGAACCACCCGCGCATACTCATCTCGGCATCGTCGAACAGGTGCCGGGAGTAGCCCCCGCGGGTGCGATCCATTCCGACCGAAGCCAGATCTGACCAAGCGGAGTCGAACCGGGAACCGCCTGATCCTGGGGTGATCTTCATGCTGGGCCTTTCGCCGGGGGAGTATTTTTCGATACTGCAACAACAACGGTCTCGACCTCGCTCGACCAACAAGCTGCGGTTTCGACGAACTAGCTCGCCAGAGGTGCCTACTCCCGCATCGGAATGCGGACGCCCAGATTGT
>JBBSRY010000566.1:0-2505 GCA_038242595.1 Mycobacteriales bacterium | reverse complement strand
GTCGGGCAGAGTCGAGACTTTCCGTCGTGAGTCCAGCGGAGTCCAAACTTACTGGCGCCACAGCGTAATCGCGCTCGCACAAGTCGACAATCGAGCGCCCTTCCGGCGTCTCATCTGCCAGTGAAGCCAGGTGAGCGGTGGTAGCGAGTTCGCTGATCTCGACACCTGGCGCCGGAATCAGATTCGTCGCGTAGCGGTTCCCGTAGGTGATGGTGCCGGTTTTGTCCATCAGCAACGTGCTCACATCGCCGGCGGCTTCGACCGCTCGGCCACTCATTGCCAGTACATTGCGCTGGACCAGCCTGTCCATGCCGGCCACGCCGATAGCGGAGAGCAGGGCGCCGATGGTGGTGGGGATCAGGCAGACCAGAAGTGAAATCAGGACCACAATCGACTGCGGGGAGCCGACGTAGTTTGCCATCGGCGCCAAGGTAACGACAGCCAGCAAAAAGATGATGGTGAGTACCGAAAGCAGAATGCCCAGGGCGATTTCGTTGGGCGTCTTGGATCTGGCAGACCCTTCGACCAACGCGATCATCCGGTCCATGAAGGTTTTGCCCGGTTCGGCGGTGATGCGAATGACGATCCGGTCCGATAAAACTCGAGTGCCGCCGGTGACGGCACTTCGGTCTCCGCCGGATTCACGGATCACGGGTGCCGATTCACCGGTAATGGCCGATTCATCCACCGCTGCAGCTCCTTCGACGACATCGCCGTCGGACGGAATGATATCGCCGCCTTCACAGACCACCCGATCATTGAGCTTCAGAGTGGTGGCCGGAACCTCTTCGATGGTGCCGTCCTCGCGCAGCCGACGGGCCGGAGTGTCGCTACGAGTGGCTCGCAGGCTCGCCGCCTGGGCGCGGCCTCGGCCCTCGGCGACCGCCTCGGCCAGGTTGGCGAAGATGACGGTCAGCCAGAGCCACACGGCCACTGCGACCGAAAACAGACTGGGGTCCATCACGGCCATCACGGTGGTCAACACCGATCCGATGAGCACCACGAACATGACCGGCGTCCGGATCATCAGGCGTGGATCCAATTTGGACAATGCCTGCGGTAAAGCAGAAATGAGGCTCTTCGGTGAGAATACGCCGGCTTGGACCGGAGCGCCGTGATGGTCTTTGGCATCCGGAGTTGGAGCCTCCGGGGTGAGGGTGGGGGCGGTCATGACAATCCTTCCGCGAGCGGACCCAGAACGAGGGTCGGCACGTAGGTGAGGCCGGTAATAAGGAGGGTGACAACAACGAGTAGGACGATGAACTGGGTGCAACTGGTGGGAAGGGTTCCGGAGTCCTTGGGGGCAACGGCCTGTTTGGACAATGACCCGGCCAGCGCCAGCACCAGGGCGATGCCGCCGAAGCGTCCGACCGCCATACAGATTGCCAACGCGATGTTGTAGAAATCAGTGTTGGCGTTGAGCCCGGCGAATGCTGAACCGTTGTTGTTGGAGGCGGAGGTGAAAGCGTAGACCACCTCGGTCAGGCCGTGCGGTCCGGAGTTGAGAATTGAATCCCGCGGCCCGGGGAGGGACATGGCCAAACCGGTGCCCAGCAGGAGCACGGTGGGCGTGACCAGTAGGTAGCCACCGATCAGTTTCATTTCTCTTGCGCCCAAACGTTTTCCGAGGAAGGTGGGGGTTCGCCCGACCATCAGTCCGGCCAGGAAGACAGTGAGCATGGCCAGTATCAACATGCCGTAGAGGCCGGATCCGACACCACCGGGCGCGACTTCGCCGAGCATCATGTTCAGCAGTAGGACCTCGCCGCCGAGCCCGGTGTAGGAGGAGTGCATCGAGTCGACGGCGCCGGTGGAGGTGAGCGTGGTGGCGACGGCAAAAAAGGCTGACCCGGCGACACCGAATCTGGCTTCCTTACCCTCCATCGAGGCACCGGCCGCATTGAGACCAGCGCCGCCGTGTGCATTCTCGGCGGCCAGGGTGGCGGCCAACGAGATCGCGGCGATCACGGCCATGGCGATGACGATTGTCCGGCCCTGCTTCAGATCGCCGAGCATCCTGCCCAAAGTTCGGGGCAGAGCTATCGGGATCAGCAGGATAAGCAGGATCTGGGCTAAGTTGGTTGCTGCGTTTGGATTCTCAAAGGGGTGGGCCGAATTGGCGTTGAAGTAACCACCACCATTGGTCCCGAGTTCTTTGATGACTTCCTGACTGGCGACCAGGCCGCCGGGGAGGGTCTGCGTGCCGCCGCCGATGGTTTGTACGGTTACTGGATCGTTCAGGTTCTGAATGACCCCGCCGAGCACAAAGGCGATCGCCGCCACCGTCGCAATCGGCAGCAAGATTCTTAGGGTGGCCCTGGTGAGGTCGACCCAGAAGTTGTTTCCCAACACGGCGGGGTTGGAGCCGCCGGTGTGGGTGCCGGCTCCTCCTGTTGCTGGTCGAGCAGGTCGCCCGGCGACCGTGTCGAGACCCCCGGTGCTACCTCCAACCCCCACCAACTCCCGCTCACCGACGGTGACCTGCTTGTTCACAAACACTCTGAT
>JBBSRY010000565.1:0-2520 GCA_038242595.1 Mycobacteriales bacterium | reverse complement strand
CTGCGTATGAGCGGCTTGACGTCACCGGGTATTCCTCCAAGCGCTGGCGGACGCATCTTGCTGCGGTCCGAAGAATGACAGAACCGCACTTCCGAGGACAACGAGTCGATTGATCTGTTCGACGCGGGCGCTCCGGCTGCATGGCAGGTGTCGGGCCTGACGCTACCGGGGGTGGCCGACGAGGTTGGGCAGGCGCACCGCGATAATCCTCCGGATGTGGACGGGATCGGCGTTCGGAGGCGGGCAATCCGGCGCTCACCGATATTTCACATAACCGCCAGGAACAATCAGGGGACTTTAACGTTGCATTAATCAAGCACCCGGAGGTGATTCCTTGTCAATCCTGCCTACTTCACCATCCACACCGGTCCAAGAAAGCCCGGAGATAGCCGCGTGGACAGCGCCTGCCTGGGAAGATATTGTTCGCGATCACGGTGATCGGGTCTACCGGCTGGCCTATCGGCTTTCCGGCAACCAGCACGATGCCGAAGACATCACCCAGGAAACGTTCATCCGTGTTTTTCGTTCTTTGAGTTCTTTCAAGCCCGGCTCTTTCGAGGGCTGGTTGCACCGCATCACCACCAATGTGTTCCTGGACATGGTCCGTCGTCGGCAGCGAATCAGAATGGAGGCGTTACCGGAGGAAACAGATCGGATCGTGGGCAACGAGCCCTCGCCGGAACAAGCATTTGACGCAGCGAATCTTGATCCTGATCTGCAGGCCGCACTCGATGATCTGTTACCGGAGTTTCGAGCAGCGCTGGTGCTGTGCGATGTCGAAGGACTTTCTTACGAAGAGATCGGCCAAACACTTGGCGTCAAGCTGGGGACGGTTCGATCACGTATTCATCGCGGCCGGCAAGCACTGCGGGCCGGCCTGGAGAAGCGGCGCAATCTGCCGTTCCTCGGTGGCCCACGAATCGCGATTCCCGGTGGTGCCCTGTGACAGGTTTTTTTGAAGATCATTTGAATATGGACGCCATGGTTGCCTTCGTCGATGGCGAACTGTCGATGACGGCATACCAGCGTGCTGCCGCCCATCTCGTGCGCTGCCCGCTGTGTGCTTGTGAGGTTGCCGAGCAGGCGGGGGCGCGGGAAGAGCTGCGAAGCGCTGGTTCCCCCCGGATGCCGGGCTCGTTGTCGCAGGCCCTGTGCTCGATCCCGTTGGCCATGCCGGCCAACGGACAGTCAGCTGCGCTGAAGACCCCTGGCGTAGAAATGGACCCGCAGACCGGGCATGCGATCCGGATCGAACATCTGGCCAGGGTCGGCGGCAGGAAGACGTTGTTCCGCCTCGGCGCCGGCGCTCTGGTCGCCGGACTCGCCGTCGGTGCACTGGCGGCCGCCGCGCCGTCCGCACCGCAGACCCCGTCACCGTCGCCCTCGGATACGACAACGGTGTCGCCTGCTCCCCAGGATCCATCGCCGGCCACTCACCAGCGCTAGGGCCGGCTGACCAGCGACATGCATCCGCTGGGTAGGTGTGGCAATTCGCGACGGGCACCCCGCAGCGTGGCATAGCCTTTCCGGAGGAGCTGCTTGCGACGACGACTCATTGCTGTCGAGTTGGGTAGGTCCAACAGGAGCGCTGTTGGTCGGTAGCGACGAACCAGCGGGACAGACATTCGTAGATGAGCGGATATACATGAATCAGGGAGCACCCGAGCGGCTCAAGCCCAAGCCGATTTGGCGACCGCCGGTCGATCAGGCTGTACGCGGCGTCTTCGGCCGTCCGGGCGGTCTTGAAGGGTCATTCGCGCCCGGACCCAGATCCTTGAATAACGGGTCCCGCCCCATTCCGGCCGCGCCACCGGTCCCAGCAATGTTGCTGGACGCTTTTGGCCGACCGGCCGGGCAAACCGTGTCGCTCCAACGCGGCCCCACCCCGGCCGCGGGCGCTCCGGAGCCGGCCGTGCCACCTGATCCATGGCGTGACGGCAACTCCCCGGTCCAGCTCGGGGCGCCGGCGGTGGACGAACCCGAGTCCGACGCTGCTGCGGCTGCTACCGAAGTCCGATACACCTTGCGGGAAGCGCTGTTTGCGAAAAAACTTCGACCGGGGGCGCTCATCGTCCTGGCAGTGCTCGCCCTGGTCATCGGTGCAGCCGGAGCCGGTATCGGCTCGCTTCTTGTCTCCCGAATTCCCGCCGCGCTCAATGATCCGGCCTACAGCCTGGCCACCGCGCAGCCGGCAGTGGTGCGGGAGCCCGGTTCGATTGCTGATATCGCGGCCCGTGTGACGCCGGCGGTGGTGTCCATCGAGATCCAGATCGGCGCAGGTGGTGGCTCCGGCTCCGGAGTGGTGATCGACGGAACCCAGGGCTATATCCTGACGAACAACCACGTCATATCAATGGCTGCGACGAATGACCAAGCGGTGATGTCGGTGGTGTTTTCCGATGGGAGCAGATTGCCCGCGGAGATTGTCGGACGGGATATCCGCACGGATCTGGCGGTGATCAAAGTGGAGGCAGCGAATCTGACCGTGGCGCAGATCGGTCTGTACGCCATCTACACGGT
>JBBSRY010000564.1:0-2528 GCA_038242595.1 Mycobacteriales bacterium | reverse complement strand
CGAATGGCGTCGTAGGACGGGTCCGACTGCAAGGTTGACGCATTGCGATCCGCGGGCACACCGGTAAACCGGCCGTCCAGACGTCCGATGGTCAAACCCTTGTGGCGTAGCAACTCCGCAAAAAAATGCTGATGTTCAATCCGAAGATCGGCCCGGTCGATGTAGTCGGCGTCGAGTCCGGTCACCGCGGACAGCCGCCCCACCATGTCCGCACGTTCTGCGGCGGTCAACCGGCTACCGCGGGCCAGCGCCCATGGATAGTCGCGTTCGGCCAACGCCTCGGCCTGCGCCAGCACCTGCTGTTGACTCTGGTCCGGAATCATCCCGTGGTAGTGCGCCAGCGCCGCGTAGGTCGGGAGGAAGGTGCTGTACGGCAGATCATTACCGTCGGTGAAGAAGACCGAACCCATATCGAGAACCGATGAGATCAGCATGATCCCGTTGAGCACCATCCCGTACCGCTGGCTCAAATGCGAGGCCAGTGCTGCTGCTCTGGTAGTTCCGTACGATTCGCCGGCCAGGAATTTCGGGGACAACCATCGACCATTGCGGGAGGTCCACAAGCGAATCAGTTCGCCCACCGAGTCGCGGTCCGGAGCAAACCCATGGAACTTCTTCGGTTCGCCCCCCGAGATTGTTCGGGAATAGCCGGTGGAAACCGGATCGATGAACACCAGATCAGTGTGCGCCAGCAGTGTCTCAAGGTTATCGGTCAAGCTGAACGGTGGAGCAGCAGGGGAGTCGACGTCCCCCGATACCACGCGACGCGGACCCAGCACACCCAGGTGTAGCCATACCGAGGACGAACCGGGGCCGCCATTGAAGGCGAAGGTGACCGGTCGTTTGGATGCAGTGGCGCCGTCGAGAGTATAAGCAGTGACGAACATCTCGGCCTTGGCCTGAAGTCCGTCAAACTTGCCGTCGGTGGTGACTTCTTCGCGTAACACCACCCGGCCGGTGGTGGCGGTGTACTTCAGCTCACCCGACGCGGTCTGAATCGAATGAGAGGTGATGACCAGGTGATCTTCCGGCTCCGCCGCCTTGGTCTTCTCCGGTTTTTCGTCCGTCTTGTCGGTGTTTTTCGCCTCAGTCATCCCCCGACGCTACCGGTAGTTCTCGGTGCTGCCCAGCGGTGGGCAAGCAGGTGCCGATCAGCTGGCGGCGCGCTGCAGCTGAACCGGGGGAACTATCAATTGATGAGGCGCTTGCGGGCAATCACCAAAACGGCGACGCCGGCCGCAACTGCGGTGGCGAGGCGCCACTGCTTGGAAACGGTTTGTCCTAGCCAGCCGCGCACAATCGGCAGCACCGCTCGAACCTCACCCAGCTCGATCGAACTACTTCCGGTCACGACTCGCATCAGCGGCGATTTACCCCGAGCACCCAGACGCACCAACTCGCCGCGCGGACCAACCAGCCGAAAGGTGGTGCCCATATCGGAGAGTAGATCGGCCGCCCGGCCCAGTGCGCGCGGCCCACTGATGGAGCCGACCGCAGCCGGAAGTTCGGCGGTCGAGATCGCGTTCCAAAAGGCCAACGGATTGTCCGCCGTCAAGACGAGTTCGCGGCCGTCACTGCTCAGATGGGCGCAGTTGTCGTCGACACTCACTGTCAGGTCGGCCACCACGCTCAGTGCGGGAGCCCAGGAAACGCTCCTGAGACTCCCGCGCTGTGCTTTGATCACGCTGAGTCTGCGGCGTTCTCAGTGGTGGTGATCCGGAGCGTTCCGTTCAGCTTCCAGACGGCCCGCGGAGCATCGGCACCGGTGCTGCGCGGTACTTCGATGGCCATATCGACAAACTCGTAGTTGATGGCCGCGTTGCGCCCGGTCAGGAAAGACCACATTTCTTTGCCGACATCGGCAAAACTGCTGGAATCGCCGGACATTTGATGATCGCTCATGCTGGTTCCTTACATTTGGGCACTCACGCCATGGCTTGGTGAGGTGCTGTGTTGTTCGCCGAATCCGACCGCCGCTAAACATTTCTCGCCCAAGTGCACTCGTTGGGGCCGGTGGTGCAGATCGCCAGGCGGGTGAGGAGTACATCAGTCGCGAAACGGGTATGCACCGATAAACATCACGTTGAGGTTGGTTGAGGTTGCACGTGGAGGTTCTCCGACCCACCGTCGGGTTGCCGTGACATTCTTAAGGATCGGGTTATGCCTACATCATCAAGCAAATCGGAATCAGAAGACAAAGAGATAAAGGGGCAACAGCCGTTGGGGACGGTGCGGACCCAGATTTTGATCGGTATTGCGATCCTGGCGATAGTCGCGGCAGTCGTCTTCGTGATCATCACGTTGACCAAATCCGATGGTTCCCCGAACGGAACGCCAACGGATGACGGCATGGGGGCGGTGTCGATGTCGATGTCGATGGCGCAGATGCTTCACCACCACTCCTGGTGATTCGGTAAATCCTGCACCGACTACCGGCGGGCCTGACGAGGAACCGCCGGTAGCCAGTAGGTGTCAGGCCTTCTTCAGCAATCGGACGGAACGGCCGGCCACCTGGAAGGCTTCCCCGG
>JBBSRY010000563.1:0-2534 GCA_038242595.1 Mycobacteriales bacterium | reverse complement strand
GGTAACGACGATCCGTTGATCGAGAAGATCAGGATGCCGGTGTGGTTGATGGCCCAAAGTCGGCCCAATTTCTCCGGTGAACTGGACTTCACCACAGAGAGCGTGCTAGCGCTGTCGCACTTCGTCGGCGTCACCGACTTGGAGTGCTGGCAGCTGCTGGCAAATTCGATGGTGAATCCAGAGCCCCATGCCGGTGGCGGTGTGACCCCGTTACTGAACGGAACGCGCGGACGCCCCCGTCGTAAATCCTGACTGGATCTGGAACGCGGACCTGGGCTTGCTCTGGTCTCGGAATTATCACGGCGATCCAGGGCCAGGGTGGGAGCGCGCTAGTCTGACCTCGTGATGTCGTGGGCCACGTGCTGGGGATCACGAGTTGGGGATGCCGGCGGGCAAAAATGATGAGGGGCGATAGATGGGGATGTTTCCCAGGGGTAAATCGGAGGTGAACGAGACCTCTGATCCGGCTGCGGAGCCGGCAGGTGACCAGGAGGCGGCACCGCCGATGACCCCAACACCGGAACCTGCCGCACCGTCTGGATTTGTCCGCGACATTGTCAACTCCTCTTCGGCGCCGACCTCTGCCGAACCCCCGTCCGGGCAACCCCTCGCGGTTGAACCGCCGATGGCTCCATGGGACCCGCGGTTCGTCGACCTTTACACCCACCCCCACGCCGAGGTGGAACCCGAATCGGATCCACGACCGCTTGCCACGCAGGAGTACGTCACGAGCCTGGCCATCGCCAATGGCCTTGGCGCTTCGGCAGTCGGACGACCCAAACGCATTGGTGCTTTCGGTATTGCGGTGACGGTGCTGGCGGTGGCCATCATCGGTTTCGGTACCTACATCTTCCTGCGCAAGATCACCGACAATTTCACTATTTTTGACGATGAGACCGTGACGGCCGTCGGTGGCGCAGTCGGTAGTCCGACGCAGATGCCTTACGGCGCACATACCTTCGAAGTGACGGTGACGCAGCCGATTTCGCAGCCCAGTGCCGCTTGGTCTTCGTTCAAAAAACCGAGCTCGGGCCGCTATCTGCTGATGTCCGTCTCGATCACCCGCACCGATGACGAGGGCGGTACCGCACAGGTCGCTTTCTACGACTGGAAGTTCACCGTAAGCGATGGCCAGGTGGTCCAGGGCGTCGCAGATGCCGGCGGCTACGGGCCGTTGCTCTCCACCGTTGGTCTGAAATCCAAGGACACCAAAACCGGCATGATTGCCTTCGATACGGCAGCGGCGGACGGCACCCTGTCCTTGACATCGCCGCTGGGCACCTGGGGTACCTGGCCGGTGACCGCCACCAAGTTTTTGCCCACCGAAGGTGTGCTGGGCGAGGGGCTGCTGCCGCAGCCCGGTTCGCCGCCGTTCAGTATTACGGTCGCGAACCCTCGCTGGCTACCGGCCGGCGACCCGGCCATCTCGATCGCGCCGAACAGCGGAAACTTCCTGGTCGTCGACCTGGTGGCCGCCGTTGATCCGCAGCGCGTGGCGCCGGGGACCTCGTTGTACGTCAGCGACAAAAACTTCCGGTTCATCTCCACCGCCGGGCAGCAGGTGCCGGCCAACAGCGGGCGGGTGGTGGGCAGTAACCCGATCAAATTTGGTGCCAATGCCAGTCAGATCGGAAATTCGATCATCGCTTTCGATGTGGCCCCGGGTCCCGGGACGATCGAATTCCTGAACGCGGACGGATCCGTACTCGCCACCTGGGAAGTCACCGGCTGAGCAACCGGACCGCGGCTGCCCAAACTGGCCCCGTTACTTACGAGTGAACTCCAAGTCGAAAATGGCCCGTCCGGCGTTCAGGCCGCGCCGTTCGAACCGGGTGCGAGGACGGAACTCCGGGCGGGGCGCCCAGCCGGTATGCAAATTGCGGAGCTTGGACTCCGCGGTGCAGACCGCAAGCATCTGCTCGGCATACGGCTCCCAGTCGGTTCCTA
Source organism: Mycobacteriales bacterium (assembly GCA_038242595.1). Taxonomy (GTDB): domain Bacteria; phylum Actinomycetota; class Actinomycetes; order Mycobacteriales; family Nakamurellaceae; genus Nakamurella. The sequence continues at coordinate 587 of JBBSRY010000563.1, read as the reverse complement.
GGCGAAAGATGCCACCCTTCATCAGGCGGGAGGCGACCAGCTTGGCAAACGTCGGATTCACCAGCCGACGCTTCAAGTGCTTTGTCTTGGGCCATGGATCAGGAAAGAACAGCCACACTTCGGCGGCCGATCCGGCACCCATCAGCACCTCCAAAATTTCTACCGCGTCACCGCGCATGACTCGAACATTCTCCACCTCGGCCTTGGCCAGGTGGTGAAAGGTCTGCGCGACACCGGGTTTGTAGACCTCGATGGCCAGCAGATTGATATCCGGCCGATTGGCGGCCATACCGGCGGTGGCTTCACCCATGCCGGAGCCAATCTCGATGACCAGCGGAGCCGCTCTACCGAAGGCAGCGTCGGCGTCGAACCCGCCGGGGCCGACATCGGCGGCGTCGATGTACCAGTTGTCCGCATGGGCGTCCCAGGCGCGTCGTTGCACCGGGTTCAGTCGTCCGCCGCGTGGATGAAAACTCACGATTCGGCGAAAGTGTTGGGGTAGCCCGTCGTCAGGGATGGAAAGGGGGGTGATGCGTGAATCTGTCGACTCTGTTGCGGGCATATCGCTCAGGGTACGGCGGTTGGTC
>JBBSRY010000562.1:0-2534 GCA_038242595.1 Mycobacteriales bacterium | reverse complement strand
AGGAAGACGCACTATTGGCCAAGGATCTGCTGGCCGACGCCAAGGAACGCAGTGAGCATGTGATGTTGGTAGACCTGGGTCGCAACGATCTGGGTCGGGTTTGCAGTCCGGGTTCGGTGCGGGTGGTGGACTTTTTCACGGTGGAGCGATACAGCCACGTGATGCACATCGTGTCCACCGTCACCGGCCGACTTGCCCCGGACCGCAGCGCTTTTGACGCACTGAAAGCATGTTTCCCGGCCGGGACCCTGTCCGGTGCGCCGAAACCGCGAGCCATGCAGATCATCGATGAACTCGAACCGGCCCGGCGCGGCAGCTACGGCGGCATTGTCGGCTACTTCGACTTTCACGGCGACGCCGATACCGCGATCACCATCCGAACCGCGTTGGTTCGCGGGGGCCGCGTGCACGTTCAGGCCGGCGCCGGCATCGTGGCCGAATCGGTCCCGGCAAATGAGGATGCCGAGTGTCAGAACAAGGCGGCAGCAGTGACCACTGCGGTGGCTGCGGCCAATACACTTCGGCCCGCTCAGGGTTTGATCACCAGATGAACAAAACGCGATTCATCCCGATGGCAGCGGTGCTGCTGATTCTCGGGGCCGCGCTGGCCGGCGGCGCCTCCCTACTCACCTGGGCCACCGCCACCTGGACCAATGATGTGCAGGGCGAGTTCGACACCACCGCCACCGGTGGCGATGCGGCGCAGGCGTTGATCCCACTGGCGGTGGCCGCGTTGGCCGCATTGGGGGCAGTCCTGGCCAGTCGCGGTTGGCTGCGACGCGCGGTGGGTGTCCTGATCGGATTGGCCGGTGCCACCGTGATCTGGCAGGGCATCAGCGGGCTGGTGTCAGCGCCGATTGCCGCCTTGACACCGGAAAATCGACCGGCCGCCGAGGTCGGAACGGCCCGATTGGAGTTCTGGGGGCCGGCGGTGGCCACACTCGGCGGAATCGTCTTGATACTGGCCGGTGTGCTGGTGGTGCTGGCCCCGCCCACCAAACGCGCCATGGGATCCAGATACGAGCGCGGACTTGCGGCTGCTGCTCCCGCGACCGGTGATACCGCCCGCGATACCGACCTGGACGCGGTGACCATGTGGAAGTCACTCGATGCCGATCAGGATCCCACTGTCGCAGGGTCTTGCGAACCAGGCCCGAATGGCCTAACCGCACCGATCAAGAACCGCCCGAATGGGCCACCAACGGATGGGGTGGCAAATCGCGCTTCGGAGGAGCGATAACATGACCCGAAAGGGTTCCACCGGACAGTCCGACCAGAGATGACAGGAATTCCCGGACTGCACGGTGGCAGGTTTGCTCGGTATTACCAGAGCACCGGAAGCGCAAACCCACAGTCGACCGACCCAAGGAGACGAGCTCGTGAGCGTGCTGCAGTCAATCCTCGAGGGAGTCCGTGCAGACCTGGCGGCTCGCGAGCAGGCGAAGCCACTGGCGCAGGTCAAGCTAGCGGCCGCGCGGGCCCGCCCCGCCCTGGACGCAGTGGCCGCGCTGCGTGAACCCGGTGTCGCAGTCATCGCCGAAGTGAAGCGATCCAGTCCGTCCAAGGGCTCGTTGGCGCAGATCCCGGACCCGGCCGCATTGTCAGCCGTGTACGAGGACGGCGGCGCCAGGGTGATCTCGGTGCTGACCGAGGAGCGGCGCTTCGGTGGGTCGTTGGCCGATCTGGATGCCGTCCGGGCCCGGGTCAGCATCCCCATCCTGCGCAAGGACTTCATCGTGAGTCCCTATCAGGTCCATGAGGCCCGCGCCCACGGCGCCGATTTGGTCCTGCTGATCGTGGCCGCGCTCGAGCAGAATGTGCTGCATGGACTACTGGAACGCATCGAATCCCTCGGGATGACCGCACTGGTAGAGGTCCACACCGAAGCCGAGGCCGATCGGGCGTTGGAGGCCGGCGCCAAGGTGATCGGGGTCAACGCCCGCAACCTCAAGACGCTCGCGATCGATCGTGATGTCTTCGCCAGGATCGCTCCCGGACTGCCCAGTGATGTCCTCAAGATTGCCGAATCCGGGGTACGCGGCCCAGCTGATCTACTGGCCTATGCCGGCGTCGGCGCTGATGCGGTGCTCGTCGGCGAGGGTTTGGTGACCAGCGCCGACCCCAGAGGCGCCGTTGCTGATCTGGTGACCGCCGGGTCACATCCCTCCTGCCCCCGGCCGGCCCGCTAGCCTCATAAGAGCACTACAGGATCGCCTCGGTGCTCGCCGGGACAAGACGGCGCGGTCCTGCCAACCCAAGAGAACTTTGCGGAGAACATCGCGCATGACCACAGCACGGCCGGTTTCAGCACGCTTGCCAGCAGAAAAGTTGAATACCCCGCTCAGCTCGGATCGCCCAACGCCAAGGGCCGATGGGCTACCCCGACCCTCCGACGGGCTCGGCGGCACCGATCACGATCCGGATGACCGCGGCTACTTTGGCGATTTTGGCGGACGATGGTTGCCCGAGGCGCTGGTCGGAGTTATCGATGAGGTCACCGACTCCTACCGCAAGGCCCGCCGGGATCCGGAATT
>JBBSRY010000561.1:0-2538 GCA_038242595.1 Mycobacteriales bacterium | reverse complement strand
GAGCAGGCAGAACATTCGGACCGAAAGTTGGTGCCCCTTGCCCACCCCCGCGGAGTTGAAGAACGTGGCCTACGGTTTCCTGGCCGGTGTTGTCCGGGTGCGGCAATCCCAGATCTATCAGCAGGGCCTGTTCGGTCGGTTGCCGCAGGTGCCCACCAACTGGACCGGATTGGAGGCGCCGGCTGCCCGTCCCGCTGCTGTTGGCGCCGGTGGGGGCGCTGGGTCTGGTGCATCCGGACGCCGATGTGGCTGTTGCCGCCGCCGCCGCCGAATACGGTGTGCCGTATATCTTCTCCAACCAGGCGTCCAGGTCGATGGAGGAATGCGCGGCGGTGATGGGCGACTCCCCGCGTTGGTTTCAGCTGTATTGGAGTACCAGTGACGCATTGGTGGCCAGCTTGGTGTATCGGGCCGAAAAGTCCGGCTGTGAAGCCATTGTCGTCACCGTGGATACCACCATGCTGGGCTGGCGCCCGCGGGATCTGGACCTGGGGTCGCTGCCATTCGCCGTGGGGGAGGGTATCGCCCAGTACACCGGTGACCCGGTGTTTCTGGAGCTTGCCGCCGCCCGCCCGATGTCCCCGGCGCCGAAACCGACTGTTCTGCAATTACCTTCGGCCATCCGAGCGCTGCTGACCATGACGAAGAATTTCCCCGGCGTATTCCGGAATAATCTGCGTAGTCCGCTACCGCGAGCTGCCGTCCAGACTTTCCTCGATGTCTATTCGCGGCCGTCGTTGTCCTGGACCGACCTGGCCCAGTTACGGGCCATGACCTCACTTCCCATTGTGCTCAAAGGGATTCAGCATGCCGACGACGGCCGCCTGGCGCTGGATCATGGCGCAGACCGCATCATCGTCTCCACCCATGGTGGGCGTCAGGTGGATGGTGGCCGCGCTGCGATCGATTCATTACCCGATGTTGTTGCCGCTGTCGGTGGCAAGATTGAGGTGCTGATGGATTCCGGGGTGCGGGGCGGAGCGGACATCATCAAGGCGCTTGCGCTGGGAGCGTCCGCGGTCTGCCTCGGTCGCCCGTACGCCTATGGACTCGGCCTGGCCGGGCAGCAGGGGGTTTCGGAAGTGATCGCAAATCTGATCGCTGAATTCGACCTGACCCTGGGCCTGTGTGGTCTGATCGGGGTCGAGCAGATCGGGCCCGAGGTGATGGTGCGTCGCTGAACTCAGATTGGCTTTTTGCAGCGCTATGGCAACCCCAGGAGTCCCCAAATTTGGCAGCCGCGCCCTACCTTTTGATCAGCTTGTGAGCCAGCAGCGACGCGCCCGCGGTGACACCGGCAGCGGCGAAGACGGCCGGCCAGGCGCCAATCTTCTTGGCCAACGGATGGCTGGCGCCGAAGGAGGTGGTGTAGATCAGGCCGAGGGCGAAGGCCGCTGGAGCGCCGAGCTCATCCTTCCAGCGTTTGCTGGCCACCGCGCCGCCCGCAGCCAGTACCGCGCCGCCCAGCTCGCGCTTCTTGGTCTGACTGGCAACGAGGTAACCGCCGACCAGGCCGACAGTGGTGTAGAGCTCGATGGGAAGTGCCATGGTTGCCTTCATTTCTCTTGCGCCGACAGCCGGCCCGTCTGCCGGGCCGTGCTCTATTCGTACCTGATCACGCAAAACAGTGCTTGGGGGAGGGGTCAGGGTGATCGGAATCGCCCTCATCAGGCAAGAAACAGCCAGTGACGGAAGTCAGTTTCACTGATATTCTGCTAATCGTACAGTTGACCGATAAGCCATGAGGCTGAGGAAGTGGAAGCCATGTACCTCCTGCGTAAGCCCATTCTCGCACTATCGGCGAATACCAAGGTCAGAGATCTGCTGGTCAAGGCGCCGGTAACGCGCGCGGTGGTGGCCCGATTCATTCCCGGTGACAACACTGTCAAGGCCGTCGACACCGTCGCGGAAATACGTGGTCGAGGACTACAGGTCAGCCTTGACTTCCTCGGCGAAGACATCACCAACCTGGCCGAGGCCAAAGCCACCGTCGCTGCCTATCTGGAGCTTTTGCAGACCTTGGCCGACCGCGAACTCGTCGACGGTGCCGAAGTTTCGGTCAAACTCTCGGCAATCGGACAGTCATTACCGGGCGGGGATGTCATCGCCCTCGGCCACGCTCGTGAGATCGTCTCCACCGCCTACGGTCTCGGCGCCAGAGTGAGCTTCGACATGGAAGATCACAGCACGGTGGACAGCACGCTGCAGATCTTGTTCGCGATCAGGCAGGAATTCCCCGATGTGGGGGTTGCCATCCAGGCCATGCTGCATCGCACCGCGGATGATCTGCGGAAACTGGTGGAACCAGGATCCAGGGTTCGCCTGGTCAAGGGTGCCTACAACGAACCGGAAACGGTGGCCTACCAGGGCGCGGAGAATGTCGACCTGGCCTACGTTCGGGCACTGAAGATCCTGATGGCCGGACGGGGCTACCCGATGGTCGGCTCTCATGACCCCCGGTTGATCGCCATCGCCGGCCGGCTTGCCGACGACAATCACCGGACGCAGAGCTCATTCGAATACCAAATGCTCTTCGGT
>JBBSRY010000560.1:0-2539 GCA_038242595.1 Mycobacteriales bacterium | reverse complement strand
AGGTCATATTGACCTTTGCATTGCCTGAACGGAGTGCAATCATGCTGAACTGCAGCTCGGAGTTTTTGGTCAGGTCGAAAGCTGTGGGTTCCTCGAATAAGAACTCACCGTCAACTTCCTCCACGGTGAGGTGGATGTCAGAAGCGGTTGCCTCGCCTTCATTGCGGATGACTAGGTGATTCGCGGTCGTTCGATAGCGCGGTTTTCCTTTGTTATCGATGCCGTTCTGTTCTCTTTGATAGTCATGACGGGCTGCGAGAACAGCGCTGGTAGTACCAACGGCCCGATTAGTTGTCGAGGACCAATTCTGCGTGTTTACATCGAAATCAATGGCGTTCGACACCTGGCTAGCCAGATTCTCGGGGCTGCTGTATTCCCCGAGAAGTCCCTCGGACTCCATGTCCTTCTTGAACTGTGCGAGTTTCGCCAGCTGATGTGGGTCAGCAGAACGGGGAATGTCCTCGGTCGAGAAATAGACGTGGACGGGCTTGCCGGCAGCATGTACTCGCTTTATTTCCTCAGCGGTACCCGATACGGCTTCCGGGGTCTCTGTGCCAAGCCGAGAATCGAAGAAGGCCACCACGACGTCAGCTTGATCCACGGAGTAATGATTGAAACCTGTGGATGTCCTGGGGTGGGGTTCCTTCCCTAGGATGACATTGAAGGAAGAGTCAATCAGCCTGGCATTGACGTGCCGGGTGGGAAGGAACACCCATGCTCAAACTAGCCGAAGATACCGCCGGTGGCCAAGACGCTGGCGGAGAATCACTGCTGGATCAGATCGTCCGTGACGGTGCCCGACAGATGCTCGCTGCCGCGCTGCAGGCCGAGGTCGCCGATTACGTTGACACACTCGCTGAGGAGGTCGACAAGAACGGCCGGCGATTGGTGGTCCGTAACGGTTACCACGCCGAACGGGCGATCACCACGGCCGCCGGGTCGGTGCGGATTCGCCAGCCCCGAGTCAACGACAAGCGCGTCGATGAGGGCACCGGGGAGCGCAGGAAGTTTTCCTCGGCGATCATCCCTGCCTGGGCCCGGAAGTCCTCCTCAGTGGCTGAGGTGTTGCCGCTGCTGTATCTGCACGGGCTCTCCTCCGGCGATTTCAGCCCGGCTCTGGAACAGTTCCTGGGCACGGGAAGCGGACTCTCGGCCTCGACCATCACTCGGCTGACGACACAGTGGCAGTCCGAGGCCCGGGCCTTCGAAGACCGGGACCTCTCCGGCACCGATTACGTGTATATGTGGGTCGATGGCATCCATCTGAAGGTGCGCCTGGAGCAGGAGAAACTATGCCTGCTGGTGATGATCGGCGTCACCGCCGACGGGCGTAAAGAGCTGATCGCTCTGACCGATGGGTACCGCGAGTCGGCCGAGTCCTGGGCTGACCTGCTCCGCGACGCCAAGCGCCGCGGCCTGTCCGCGCCGGTGCTGGCCATGGGTGATGGCGCCTTGGGCTTCTGGAAAGCGGTCCGCGAGGTCTTCCCGGCCACCAGAGAGCAGCGGTGCTGGTTCCATAAGATGGCCAACGTCCTCTCCGCCCTGCCCAAGTCGGCGCAACCCGGCGCCAAACGCGCCCTGAAGGAGATCTACAACGCGGAGAACCGGACCTTCGCCGAACAGGCCGCCCGCAACTTCGCCTCCGAGTACGGGACCAAATGGCCCAAGGCCGCCGCGAAGATCACCGACGACCTCGATGTGCTCCTCGAGTTCTACAACTATCCGGCCGAGCACTGGGTGCACCTGCGCACTACGAACCCGATCGAGTCGACCTTCGCGACCGTGCGGCTACGGTCCAAGGTCACCAAGGGACCCGGCTCCCGCGCCGCGGGCCTGGCGATGTCCTTCAAGCTCATCGAGGCCGCCCAGAGAAGGTGGCGCACCGTCAACGCCCCACACCTAGTCGCACTCGTCCGCGCCGGCGCCACCTTCAAAGACGGCAAACACGTCAAGGACAAACCAGGGGAAACGCCCACAACCGAGGTCGCCTAAAACGACCCCATCCACAGGATTTGACTATTACTCCACGAGACCACGGCAGTACCAGTGACATACCGGCAGTGTGAAACCGGTCAGTCACTGGCCGCCCAGGTGACGGCACTGCACAAAGCATCACTGCTAACGACAACCCCCACGGCAGCACAACCAGAGCTCCACAGCGCCTCGATCGATGCCGACGCGACCGCGATACGCGTCAACGGGCGCACCGAAGCTGAAATCGTGGCCGACGCGCTGCGTGCCCAGGACACAGAACAGTTGAGCCTCTCCGCCGCCCAGCAGCGCCGCAACGACCTCGCAGCAGCCATCAACAACGACCCAGCACACAGTAAAGACGATGCAGGAAGCCAGGCACAGAAAACACCAGGCACCGTAGAGCAGTCCGATGCAGTGAAATGGGCGCTGGCACAGATCGAGGCCCAGAAACAACGAGAGACCCAGCAAACCACTGAGCCAACCACCGGAACTCACACCACAGGCGAGGCTCACCCGGCCGGGGAGACGCACACGACAGTGGCGGAGCCGGCAGCCACCTCAGCTT
>JBBSRY010000559.1:0-2539 GCA_038242595.1 Mycobacteriales bacterium | reverse complement strand
TGGTTTCACTCGTTTCGGTGCTGTCGGCACTTTCGGTGCCTGCGGTCGCTTCAGAGCCGGATGCTTCAGAGCCGGTTGCTTCAGAGCCGTCGGTGTTCGCGGCCGATTTGCCGTCCGCGGTTTCGTTCGTGTTTGTCGACGTGGCGCTCTCCGCGGAGGTGCTGGGTGCGGTGGTATCAGCCGTGCCGGCGGTCTCGGGGGCCGCGGTATCCAGCGGGTCCTCAGTCGGAGCCGGCGGGTACTCCAGGGCGTACTCGTAGCCGGGGCCGCCACGACCGGTGCCGGACGGATCGCCGCACTGCAGAATCTTCAGATTGTCGTCGGTGGTGAGCCGGTGGCAGGTGGTGTCGTTGTAGAAGCCCTGCGAAGCCAGGCTGATGAAAGCGTTCACCGCACAGGGCGCCTGGGCGCGATCAAGTGTGATGGGGATCACGCCGGAATTCAAGGTCACGGTGGCACTCAGAGTGCCGGTCACCGCCGGGTTCGTGTTCGTCGGAGCATTGACGGCCTTCACCGCTGCCTCGGCCGCCGGATATGAACAAGGAGCCTCCGGAGCGGGCGGCGCACTGGCCTGGGCCGAATTGGCGGCCTCGTCAGCGGCGTCGTTGTCACTGGACCCGCGGGCGGTGGCAAACCAAATGACACCAGCGATAACCACAACGGCAGCAATGACACCGGCAACCAGATTGCGCTGCTTGCGGGTTCGGGCGCGCTCCTGTCGATTGATGAGCTGGCGCTCTAGCTTTCGCTTCGCGGCATCTCGTCGCTGCTGGTTGGTCGACACGGTGCAATCCTCCTGTGGGCATACATGATGGGCAGCGCAAAAACGGCGACAGGCCCGGCGGGCAGTCTAAGTGACAGCGCTGTGAGTTCGGGACCCGATCGCCCGATCCCACGCAATTGGAGGTGTTTCGTCCGGGGTGGCCCGATAGGGTGGATGGGTGTTCATCGCAGGCTTTCCCGTCGGGTCCCTACAGGCCAATTGTTACCTGCTGGCTCTTGAACCGGGTTCGGACTGCATCATCATCGATCCGGGTGAGGATGCATCAGAGCAGGTTGCCGCAGTTGTGGCCGAACACCGGTTTCGCCCGGTGGCGGCAGTTCTGACCCACGGTCACCTGGACCACGCGGCGTCACTACAGAAGGTATGCCAGACCTATGGCATACCCGGCTATGTCAACGCGGCCGACGAATACATGCTGGACGACCCGCTGGCGGCGCTATCGGAGCAATTCAGGGTGGCGATGACCGGGATGCCGCTGCCGGCCATGCGGCCGGAGGAACTGCGCTACCTCGCGCAGGGCGATCAGCTGCAGTTGGCCGGTCTGACGTTGCAAATTGATCACACACCGGGGCATACCCAAGGGTGTGTGGTGTTGCGGCTGGCCGCCGCAGACGACCGTCCCGAAATTCTCCTGACGGGCGACACCCTGTTTGCCGGCTCGGTCGGCCGTACCGATCTGCCCGGCGGATCCACAGATCAGCTGCTGCTGTCGATCAAGTCCAAGTTGTTGACCCGTGAGGATGACGCCCTGGTGTTGCCAGGACATGGCCTGACCAGCACCATCGGCGACGAGCGGCAGACCAATCCGTTCCTGGTCGGCCTGGGATGATTTCTCATTTCTCGGTGCTGTCCCGCAGTTTCCCCGTTTTCTCTTGCTGAACATGTGTGATGTTGAGGAATTTTGATGCCTGAGTTCTTTGCGCCCAAGGGCGTGCCCGATTACATTCCGCCCGTTTCGCAGGACTTTTTTGCCGTCCGCGATCAACTTCTCGGGGCGGCCAAACGAGCCGGTTACCAACCTATCGAGCTACCGGTCTTCGAGAACACAGCATTGTTTGCCCGAGGTGTCGGCGAGTCGACAGATGTTGTCTCCAAAGAAATGTGGACCTTTGACGACCGCGGCGGGAACACCGTGACGTTGCGTCCGGAAGGTACTGCCGGTGTGATGCGTGCAGTGATCCAACATGGTCTGGACCGCGGCCAGTTGCCGGTGAAGCTGTACTACTCGGGGCCGTTCTTTCGGTACGAGCGCCCGCAGGCCGGCCGTTACCGCCAGCTCCAACAAGTCGGAATCGAAGCCATCGGGATTGATGATCCGGCGCTGGACGCCGAAGTGATTGCAGTGGCCGACGAGGGTTTTCGTCGGATCGGGCTGGAGGAATTCCGACTCGACGTCACCTCCCTCGGAGACAGCACCTGCCGACCCGAATATCGCGAACGGCTGCAGGCATTCCTGGCAAACCTGCCGCTGGACGAAGCCACCCGGACCCGCGCAGAGTTGAATCCGCTGCGTGTTCTGGATGACAAACGCCCCGAAGTGCAGGCCATGGTCGTCGATGCCCCGCTCATGATGGACTACCTATCCGAGGACACTGCCGAGCACTTCCAACGGGTTCTGGACGCGTTGAGCTCGCTGAAAGTCCCGTACACGCTGAACCCCCGAATGGTGCGTGGTCTGGATTACTACACGAAAACGACCTTCGAATTTGTGCACCCCGGGCTGGGCGCCCAATCGGGCATCGGCGGCGGCGGGCG
>JBBSRY010000558.1:0-2542 GCA_038242595.1 Mycobacteriales bacterium | reverse complement strand
CCATTGCTTCGCACCTGGTGATCCGCCTCGGTCATCACGCCCGGGCCGACGTCGTGGTGACCTATGAGGGCAGCGCCACGCTGACCGAGAATGTGGAGATCATCGTCGGCGACGGTGCGACCCTGCGCTACGCCTCGCAACAGGAGTGGGCCGCAGACGCCGTCCACCTGAGCCATCACCGGATTCTGGTTGGTCGCGATGCCACGATCAAGCACACGGCCCTTACCTTCGGCGGTGACTTGGTGCGCATCGTCGCCTCAGTCTCCTACGAAGCTCCCGGTGGCGACGCCGAACTACTCGGACTGTATTTCGCCGACGCCGGTCAGCATCTGGAACACCGTTTGCTGCTGGATCACGAAGTGCCGAACTGCAAGTCGCGCGCCCTGTACAAGGGAGCGCTGCAGGGTAAGGACGCCCACACGGTATGGGTCGGCGATGTGTTGATCCGCGCCATGGCCGAAGGCACCGACACCTACGAAACCAACCGAAATCTGCTGCTCACCGAGGGCAGCCGGGCGGACTCGGTACCGAACCTGGAAATCGAAACCGGCGAGATCGCCGGCGCCGGGCACGCCAGTGCGACCGGTCGTTTCGATTACGAGCAACTGTACTAACAGCTCACCCGGGGCAATCCCGAAGAAGACCCCCGCCCGTTTGTGTTTCGACGTTTATTCGGCGAAGTACTCGCTCGCATCGGCATCGAATCCGTCGTCGAACATGCCAACGATGTGGTCGAGCGCGAGCTCGCCATCACCGGTATTTAATCTCACCCTCAAACCTGGAGTCGAAGTAGCTATGGCAACATTGGAAATTCGCGACCTGCACGTGTCGGTGACCACCGAGAACGAGCCCAAGGAGATCCTCAAGGGGGTCGACCTGACCATCAACTCCGGCGAAACCCATGCGGTGATGGGCCCGAACGGCTCTGGCAAGTCAACGCTGGCGTATTCACTTGCCGGGCACCCGAAGTATCACATCACCGCGGGCACCGTCACTCTCGATGGCGTCGATCTGCTGGAAATGTCAGTTGATGAGCGGGCTCGCGCCGGACTCTTCCTGGCCATGCAGTACCCGGTCGAAGTTCCCGGCGTCTCCATGTCCAACTTCCTGCGCACCGCCGCCACCGCCATTCGCGGGGAGGCCCCACCGATCCGTAAGTGGGTCAAAGAGGTCAAGGGCGCAATGGCCGATCTCGACATCGATGCAGCCTTCGCCGATCGCAGTGTCAACGAGGGATTCTCCGGTGGCGAGAAGAAGCGCCACGAGATCCTGCAGCTCGGTATGCTCGCCCCGAAGTTCGCCGTCCTTGACGAGACCGACTCGGGCCTGGACGTCGACGCGCTGCGCATCGTCTCCGAAGGGGTCAACCGCTACAAGGCGTCCGCTGCTGAGTCCGGTGACGGTGTTGGCATTTTACTGATCACGCACTACACCCGGATCTTGAACTACATCAAGCCCGATTACGTGCATGTTTTCTCGGCCGGCCGCATCGTCGAATCCGGTGGTCCGGAGTTGGCCGATGAACTGGAAGCCAATGGCTACGTGCGCTTCGCCGGAGCTGGTGCGTCGGCGTGACCCCTGGTTCTACGTCGGGTTCCCTGGCTGAGGCCTCGGTCGCGAAGGCGTCTGAGGCCACCGTCAGTTTGTCCAGACTGGCGGCGCAGTTGGACATCCCGGCGATCCGGGCCGACTTTCCGATCCTGGAGCGTACGGTCCGCGACGGAAAGGCCTTGGTGTACCTGGACTCCGGCGCCACCTCGCAGCGGCCGGTACCGGTGATTGACGCCGAGCAGGAGTTCCTGACAACGTCCAACGCCGCGGTTCATCGCGGCGCCCATCAGCTGGCTGAAGAGGCCACCGATGCCTACGAATTGGCACGTGAGCAGATCGCGGCATTCGTCGGCGTCACCGATTCGAACGAGATCATCTTCACCAAGAACGCCACCGAAGCGATCAACCTGGTGGCCTATTCGTTCTCAAATGCCTCTTACGACAAGAACTCTCGGTTCGCGCTGCATCCGGGTGACGAGGTGGTCGTCACCGAGATGGAGCACCACGCGAATCTGATCCCCTGGCAGGAGCTGTGTCGACGGACGGGCGCCACCCTGAAGTTCTTCAAGGTGGGCGACGATTTCCGACTTGACCTTTCTGATATCGAATCGGTCATCACGGACCGAACGAGAGTCGTTGCCTTCACCCATCAGTCAAATGTGCTGGGAACGGTGAATCCGGTTTCTGTTCTGGTCGAGGCCGCGCACGCTGTCGGCGCGCTGGTAGTGCTGGATGCCTGCCAGTCAGTGCCGCACATGCCGGTGGATTTCAAGGCGCTGAAGGTGGATTTTGCCGCTTTTTCCGGGCACAAGATGTTGGGCCCCAGCGGCATTGGCATCCTGTACGGCCGGTACGACCTGCTGACGCAGATGCCACCATTCCTGACCGGCGGATCGATGATCGAGCAGGTCTTCATCGATCACGCAACCTATGCACCACCACCGGCCCGTTTTGAAGCCGGAGTTCCGATGACCAGTCAGGCAGTCGGCCT
>JBBSRY010000557.1:0-2542 GCA_038242595.1 Mycobacteriales bacterium | reverse complement strand
TGCGGTCATGACCACCCCCCGACGCGCCGACATGTTCACCGCGGACGGCAAGCCGTCCGACGACGACCCGCGTGAGCACGGACCAACATTGGGTGATGAGCGAACCACCATGGTCGAAGCGTTGCGTTGTCAACGCCTCACCTTGGAAATGAAGTGTGCAGGCCTTGACGCGGAGGCGATGGCACGGCGTGGTGTCGAGCCGTCCACGATGTCGCTGCTGGGGCTGGTGCGGCATCTGGCCGAGATGGAGCGTGCGACGTTTCGGAAGTTGATGGCCGGACGGGACGCGCCTCGGTTGTTCATGTCCGACATCGATCGTGATGGCGATTTCAATGGTGCTGTTGCCGATCCCCAGGTAGTTGCGCAGGCGTGGAGGGCATGGCGGGCGGAGGTGGACTTCAGCACGCGGTTCGTGGCTGAGGCTCCCAGTCTGGACATCAGCGCCAACGATTCCTTGAATGAGCATGGCAGCGGCGGCGGGGCGATGTCGCTGCGTGAGGTGCTTCTCGGAATGATCCAGGAGTACGCCCGCCACATGGGCCACGCTGACCTGCTCCGCGAGCGGATCGACGGGCGCTTGGGTCAGTAACCCAGCCGCGTAGCTGGTCTTCACCCGTGACTGAGAGCGGGCGGGCGGATCACAGCGGAACGTTCGATAGAGGATCGTATTCCGGGCAACTCGGTGTCGGCGCGTAGCGCATTGCAGGTTGTCGCCAGTTCGTGGTTGTTGTCAGCGCATCAGGAGATCGACAGCGACCCTGAGTCGTTCCAGATAGGCTCGGCTCTCTTCATCTCGTCACGTTGCACCAGATGGGCTCCGCTGTCGGCTCGCCGGGACCACGCTCAGGGTTGGGCAGCCAGGCGTTCTTTTAGGCCGATCAAACCGCGCCGAATCATCATGCCGTAGCCGTCGTCGGGTAACGCACTGAGCGCAGCGAATCCGGCTTCCAGTTGGCACCGCGCTTGGGCGGTTCGGCCCTGGCGTAAATAACCGTCACCGAGGTTCAGGTGCAGGCTAGGAGCCATTCCCACAGCGGCAGGTATACCGACCGGAGCCAGGTCCGCATCGCTGATGTGGGCATAAGAGGCGAGAGCCTTTTCGTCCCAGCTAATCTCAGCGGCGAGCTCAGATTCTAGATCAGCCAGGTAATGAGCCAGCACGCACCGGTGAGCGTGGTCGGTCCCGCTGGTGCCGGCCCAGCAACTGAGTAAGTCAATTTGCCCCTGGTGTCGATCGCCGCTCAAAGCAATGCCGACAGCGGCCAGAACGTCTTCCCAAGTTGTTTTGGCGTCAACCCTCAAAGCTTCTCCTGGGTAATCCCAATGCGCCCGAACAGAGCGTCTAAAGTCCAGGCGTTGTAGATATTGTCCGACTGCACTGTCCAAGTCATGGTTCCCTTACTGCCAGCCCGCTGCATTTCTTTGTCAAAGGGCTCTGGCAGGCGTTCCGATTGCCGAACGCTTACCGGAACACTTTCCCGATCGCCGGGCAACATCGAAAATCCCCATGACCGAACTCGCTGGGGTGTCTCGTAAGACCTGTCCGCGTTAATGCCCGGTGAAGGTGGCTCAACCGGTACAGTCGGCGCTATGGCCGCCATGCTGATCGGTTACGCCCGCTGCTCAACCGATACCCAGGACCTGACTGCGCAACGCGACGGCCTCACTGCGCTCGGTGTCGAGGCCGAGCGGATCTACGTTGATCATGGTCTCACCGGTCGCAACCGAGATCGACCGGGTTTGCGCGAAGCGCTGGCTGCCTGCCGGGCCGGGGACACCCTGGTGGTGACCAAACTCGATCGCCTTGCCCGGTCGCTGCCCGATGCTCGAGACATCGTGGAAGAACTCACCGCCGCGGAAGTGAAACTCAATATCGGCGGATCGGTCCACGACCCGAACGACCCGATCGGACGGCTGCTATTCAACGTTCTGGCCATGATCGCCGAATTCGAATCTGATCTCATCAGGATGAGAACCAGGGAGGGCATGAGGGTAGCCAAGGCCAAGGGCCGACTCCGGGGCAAACCACCCAAGCTCAGCGCTACCCAGGAAGGACACCTCGTCGGGCTGTACAGAGCCGGCAGGCACACCACCGCGGAACTCGCTGAGCTGTTTTCCGTCGGACGGTCCACCGTGTACCGCGCCGTCCAAAGAGCCGGCAGCGCCGGCGTCGACTGATCACAGGTTTTCTTGCGAGCCGATCCGAGCGTGTCCTGTTGAGCTTCGGGATATGTTTGTCTCGGGTGGATGAGCGTCGATGGGTTGTGCAGTTAGGCCCGGGACACCACAAAGGTAACCCTCCGCCTAGTGCCAGATGCCTCATTGGAACCGTAAAGCGTCGGTCGGGTATTACAAGTTATGACCATGGACCACTATGTCGACCGATGAGCTCTTGCTGGCGGGCAGGGGCGCCGACGGTTTTACGGCCGTCTTCGATCGCCACTGTGACCGCGTCTTAACCCACTGCAGTCGTCGTCTGGGATCTCGGGAGGACGGCAAGGATGCGATGGCATCGGTGTTACTCCAGGCGTGGGTCCATATC
>JBBSRY010000556.1:0-2547 GCA_038242595.1 Mycobacteriales bacterium | reverse complement strand
GTGCGGCGGATTGAAAGGATGACCCAGGATGAAGCGAGACGGTTTCGCCCACCCTGATTGCATCTCGCTCAGCGTCAGTCCGGATGCCGACGAGGCCACCACCGCAGCTGGATCCAGCACCGGCTCGATGAGCGAATACAGCTCGTTTTTGAGCGCTAGTTGTTCCGGGATGCTCTCCTGGATGAACTGCGCACCTTCGACCGCCTCCCGGGCATCCCGGCAGAGGATGAGTTCGCCGGGAGGTCCCTCGGTCAGCCCCAGTGCGGTCAGGGTCGGCCAGGCTGCGTCGACCGATTGCCGAACTCGGGCCTGTGCTCCCGGCGCCGGGTCGAACAAGGTGACGGTCTTGCCGGCCGCCAGGAACAATGCCGCCCAACTCTGCCCGATGACGCCGCCGCCGAGAGTGGCCACCCGGGAAACACTTTCCGGATCTGGGGTTGGGTTGGTTGCTTCAAAATGTGACATTGTCGGATCCTTTCAGGCCCAGACGCCGGCGGGCCTGGGCGGGGGTGGCCACCTCGTAGCCGAGTGCCTCGACTATGCCGCGGATCTTGGTGACCTGATCGGCATTGGAGGTGGTGAGTGCGCCGGGACCAATATAGAGGCTGTCCTCCATGCCCACGCGCAGATTGCCGCCCAGGAGCGCGGCCTGGGTAGCGAAGGCCATTTGATGGCGTCCGGCCGCCAGCACCGACCATTCGTAGCTATCGCCGAACAGTTTCTTGGCGATGGTGTCCATGTGGACAAGATTATCCAGGTCCGC
Source organism: Mycobacteriales bacterium (assembly GCA_038242595.1). GTDB lineage: Bacteria > Actinomycetota > Actinomycetes > Mycobacteriales > Nakamurellaceae > Nakamurella. The sequence goes on along the minus strand of JBBSRY010000556.1, from coordinate 1,784 downwards.
ACCGACGCCGCCGAGAACACCGAACACCATCTGGACGAAAAAGGGCGGCTCCACCCAACCCTGGTCGATCAACCACGCCAGGTTATAAAGATGTCCCAGGTCGTAGCACTCGAACTCGAACTTGGTTCCTTGTCCCTGGCCGAGTTCCTTGACCACGTATTCGATGTCGGCGAATGTGTTCTTGAAAACGAAGTCCCGGGTCATCTCCAGGAATTCAGGTTCCCAGTCGTGCTTGAACTCCGAATACTTTTCCAGCATCGGGAAAATGCCAAAGTTCAACGACCCGACATTGAGTGATGCCATCTCCGGTGAGGTCGCCACCGCAGCCCGCAGGCGTTCTTCACGGCTCATTCCCAGTCCACCGCCGGTCGAGACGTTCAGCACCGCATCACATGATGCGGAGATCTTCGGCATGAAATCGGCGAAGAGCTCCGGGCGTGGATCCGGTTTCCCGGTCTCCGGATTTCGGGCGTGCAGATGGATGATGGCCGCGCCGGCCTGCGCCGCGCCGATCGATGCGCTCGCGATCTCGTCCGGCGTCACGGGCAGGTGGGGCGACATCGACGGGGTGTGGATTCCGCCCGTGGTTGCGCAGGTGATGATGATCGGTTTGGGCACGTCAGACTGCCGATCCAACAGCATCAGCATCGGCCGGTCGGGGTTGGGCAACCGCACTGGGCAAACCCACCAGATCGCGATAGGCCTCGAGGATGAGACCGTGAAAATGGTGAACGCCGTGCTCGGACAGACCTGATCCGGCCGGATCGTAGACAATGCGTCCCTGAGTGAAGGCCGGAGTCCGCATCCCCCGCTGAACACTTTCAACCAGCTCGATGTCCTGGACCTGCAGCACATCGTTTATGTACTTGATCGACTCGACCTCGGCAGCATTCGGCTCGCTGGTCTCCAGGAAGAAGTCCCAGGTTTCCACGGTCCGGTCCGGTCCGTCTGGAAACACCTGGAACACCATGAAATTACCGCGGCCGGGATATCGCAACAGACAGGTGTTGGGCCATAACCACCACACCGCATGGGTATTCACCGTCGCCTCGGACACATCGTAGGCGGCGTTCGGTTCCTTCCCCGCATCGGCGAAATGGCTCGACCAAATGCCATGGGTCCGCACCTCATAGGTGTTCATATCGACCAGGGAGACAAATTCCTTGTGTGCGATATGGCAGTGATAGCACTCGAGGAAATTGTCGATGACGTTCTTCCAGTTCGTTTTCACCTCGTAGGAGAGCCGCTTCGCGTGGGTCAGATCTGCGATATCCGGTGCCCACAGAGCGATATCGGCCGCGAGGTCGCCCGCCTGCTTGGCCAGCGAGACTGCCGTTGGATCCAAGTTCACGTAGGCGAATCCAGCAAATTCCTCGACCAGAACCTGATCCAAGCAGATCTGAGATTTGTCGAATGTTTCCATCCGATCCGCTCGGCGGGCGCCGGCGAGTTGTCCGGTGAGGTCGTACGTCCAGGCGTGATAGGGGCAGATGATGGCCCGGGTGGTGCCCGATCCCTTGAGCAACTCGTGTGCCCGATGCTTGCAGACGTTGTAAAAGGCCCGAAGTACACCGTCACGTCCGCGCACCACTGCAATCGGCATCCCGGCCACCGTGGCAGAAACGTAACTACCTGACTTGACCAACTTCTCGGTATGACACAGCCATTGCCAGGTCCGGGAGAAGATCGCCTGTTGATCCATCTCGAACCAAGGCCGTTCCGTGTAGGCCTCCGAACGCAGGGACATCGATTTGGCCGGGTCCCCGTCGTAGCCGCTCGCAATC
>JBBSRY010000555.1:0-2548 GCA_038242595.1 Mycobacteriales bacterium | reverse complement strand
TGAGTTTCGTCGATACCCACCACATCGCGGATATGCAGATATCCGGTGTAGCGGCCGTCAGTCGACTGAACCGGGAATCGGGAGAAACCGGTGCGGGCGCAGGCCAGGTCGACCTCGGCGGCTGTGACGCCCTCGCGCACCGTGACGATTTGATTGTCCGGTACCACGATTCCGGCCAAGATGGCCTCGTCGAAAATCAAGGCGCTGGTCAGCAGCAGGTGTTCCTCATCGCGCAGTAACCCCTCCTCTTTGGACTCGGCGACCAGTCCGGCCACCTCCTCCCGGGTGAAGGCCGAAGCGACCTCATCCCTGGGCTCGGCGCCGAGCAATCGGACGATCGCGTTGGCCAGATGATTGAGTGCGCGCAGCATCGGCCCCAGCATCTTGGCGATCAGGCGAAGCGCCGGCGCCAGGAGCATGGCGGTTCGTTCCGGGCTGGCGATGGCAATATTCTTGGGCACCATCTCACCCAGCGATACATGGGCCAGCACCACCAGCAGCAACGCGATGGTCAGAGCGACCGGGTGCAACCAGGCCTGCGGCACTCCCAGGCTGTGGAAGACCGGTTCCAGCAGCGCGGCCACCGCAGGTTCGCCAAGTGCGCCGAGCAGCACGGCGCAGAGCGTGATACCGAGCTGGGCACACGCCATCATCAGCGAGACGTCTTCCATCGCCTTGAGTGTTGACCTGGCCCTGGCCGAGGACACTGCGAGCGGTTCGATGACGCTGCGGCGGGCCGAGATCAACGAAAATTCGGCAGCGACAAAAAAGGCGCTGGCGAAGAGTAGGAAGACCACGAGGGCGACCAACAACCACTGGGTTGTCATTTACTCATCCTCCGGTTCCAGGCCGATCGCCGACAGCGCGATGGTTTCCACCCGTCGAGCGCTGAGCCGATCCACGTCCAGTCGGACGTGACCGGCACGCGGCAGGTCGTTCTCCAGATCGGGAACGATTTCCTCAGCAGTCCATTCGCCGGTTCCGAGGGCGGCCTGGTGGACACCCAGGGCCACCCCATGACGGATTGTTGCCTCCACCACCACAAAATCGTCGAGCTTGGCCAACCGACCGAGTCGATCCATCATCAGCCCGGCGATGGTTTCGTACTCGCCGGCTTCCGGAAGTTCGACACCGGTGATCTCGGCGACCTCGTCCGGTCGCAGACTGCCGGGCATCAGCCACGTTCCGTCTCCCAGCCGTTCGGCGCGTTTGGCTTGCGGATCGTGCTCGTCGGTGATCTCGCCGACCAGCTCTTCCACGACGTCCTCCAGGGTGAGGACGCCGGCGGTACCACCGTATTCATCGGCGACGACGGCCATCTGCAGTCCCCGGTCCCGGAGCTGGTCGAGCAGACTTTCCAGCGGCATCGTGCCAGGTACCACCGGTACCTCCGACATCAGAGCCGAGACCGGCACGGTGCTGCGTTGTTCCCGCGGAATGGACACGGCTCGTTTCAGGTGTACCAAGCCCAGCACATCATCAGAATCTTCGCCAATCACCGGGAACCGGGAATGCCCGGTCTCGGCAGCAGCGGTGATGATGTCGGCGGCGGATTCGGTGGATTTGATAAAGCGAACCCGTACTCGGGGGGTCAGCACCTCGTCAGCGGTTCTACTGGAAAAGGAAATGGATCTGGCCAGCAGACCGGCTGTCGGGCCCTCCAGCGTTCCCTGCGCGGCCGACCGCATGACCAGCGAGGACAATTCTTCAGCCGATCGAGCAGAACGTAATTCTTCCTGCGGCTCGATGCCGAACACCTTCAGTACGGCGTTGGCGATGCCATTGAGCACCCAGATGAAGGGACCGAAAATGGCGGTGGAGACCCGCATCGGACCGATGATGGCCTTGGCGGTGCCCATCGGTGCGGCAATCGCCAGGTTCTTCGGCACCAGTTCACCGAACACCATCGACAGCACATTGGCCATGATCAGCGCGATCACCACACCGGCGGTGTTGGCCGCGCCCTTGCCGAGGCCGATGGCCTGTAACGGGCCCAACAGAAGGGCAGCCACTGATGGCTGCATGATGAAACCCAACGCCAGGGTGGTGGCGCTGATCCCGACCTGCGCTCCGGAGAGCTGCGTAGACAGGGATTTCAACCCGACCAACAGGGACTTCGACCGAGCATCACCTGCCGCGGCTTCCCGGGTGACGGAGGCGCGATCAACCGTAATGAGGCTGAATTCGGCGGCCACGTACAACGCGGTCAGAAGGATCAGGACCAGACCGACGCCGAGCAACACCCACTGGGTGATCATGCTCAGACTCCAAAAATGTGGTCGAAACCGAAGCCGTCAATGGCCCCGGTGGTGGTCGTATCGATATCTCAAAAAGTGGATACCCGAAATAAGCTATCAAAAACTCCAGGTCCGGTGGCGGTTGTGCACACCGAGTGTGAGATTTCACCCCACCCGAGAACTGCCTGGCGCTGTCGTCTCCGGACTATTCGGAGTCCGGCTAGGGAATGGCGTCATCCTGTCAGGGGGTGACCGGAAGGTCTACTGACTCGCCGTCCTCGGTCTCCGGCCGGCCGTCGGCGTGATCTTCG
>JBBSRY010000554.1:0-2549 GCA_038242595.1 Mycobacteriales bacterium | reverse complement strand
GACCTACCGAGGCCTGACCCCCGGCCAGGACCAGTCCACCCTGGATCACCACTCGCGCAGCGCTTTCGGTCCACAACACGGTGGGGTCCTCGAAAGGATTCGTCGGCAGGATAATCAGGTCGGCAGCCGCCCCGACGGCAATCCGGCCCAGATCCTCGCGGCCTAACAGGTCGGCGTTGACCGAGGTCGCACTCCGCAGCGTCGCAAGTACACCGGCGACCTCGCATTGCAGTCGGAGCCCCTGCAATTGCTCATCCTCCAGTTCACCCATCAGATCGGTTCCGAATCCGACCGAAACGCCGGCAGCAAGGGCGAGTTCGACCGCCTCTTTGCCGGCCGCCAGCACCTGAGCGTTCTTCTCCTGCGACACGGCTGAAAGCCCGAGTTCAGCTCCCCGACGGCTCATCGCGTCGTAGGTGATCAGAGTCGGCACCAGATAAGCGCCGGCATCTCTCATCAGCTCGGCAGTTTCGGCGTCCAGCAGGTTTCCATGCTCGATCGATCGCACCCCACACCGCACCGAGTGCGCGATTGCCTCGGGTGAATAGCAGTGGGCGGCAACGTAACTGCCCCGGCGCGAGGCCTCATCCGTGACAGCCCGGACCTCCTCTGCGCTGTACTGCGGCGCCCGGATCGGGTCGGTCGGCGAAACCACACCGCCGGAGGTCATGATTTTGATGGCGTGGGCACCGCGCTGGAAACGGCGTCGTACCGCGACGCGCAGATTCTCCACTCCATCCACCACTTCGGCCAGGTGGTTACCGCTCGCACACAGGTCGCGGTCACCGGGTCGGGAGTCGCCGTGGCCGCCGGTCTGACTCAGTGCCGGGCCGGTATAGAGGTAACGCGGTGACGGGATCAGTCCGGTGCTGATCGCTCTGGCCAGACCCGGGTCACCACCGGCGACATCGCGCACCGTGGTGAAGCCTCTGGCCAGGGTGGACGCCAGCCGGGCGGCGCCGGCCAATGCGACATAACTCAATGGGCTGCTTTGCAGATCGAGCAGATCCAGGCTGGTGCCGTAGGCGTGGAAGTGGGCATCGATCAATCCCGGAATCACGGTTCCGCCGCCGGCGTCGATCAGCTCTGCATCCGGGTCGCCGGCGCCGCCGATACCGATGATCCGGTCATCCCGTACATGGATCGGCCCGGCCAAGAGCTCTCCGGACGAACCGTCAAAAACTCTCGCGTTGATGATGCTCAACCCTGACTTACCCATCCCCCACCCTCTCCTTGTTTGGTCCACTTTCATCTCGGACCCGCTATTGAGGATCGCCGGCCGACGCCGGGCTGATCCGGATCAGCACTCGCATCTTCTCTCGCCGAGCGACGATGCGCTCGATCAGCAGGAACATTCGATACTCCCAGCGATATTTGCCCTTAAAGATCCGGGTCAACTTGTCACGAGCGGCATCATCGTCCACCACTACCGCACGCCCTCCTTCTGTCGGCGCATCGGGTTCGACGGCCCCACGACGGCTACTCGGGCGAATTTCTACCCGAGCATCGTTTCGCAGTCGTTTGACCTTGCCACTTTCCTTAGCGGTGGTGACGATCAGGTCCGTTCCGTCCAGCGCAATCCAGACCGGCGAGGAAATTGCGACTCCGGTTTTATGAAAAGTAGTCAGCAAAACGAACTTAGTCTCAACCGGTGATCGCACCACCCAGACTTTCATCAACAGTACTTTGGCTGCATTCCGCATAACTTGACCGGGGTCCGCCAGCGGAAGACGCCAATTGATACGGGAGTTCAAGACTTTAAGATTCGGCTTTGTCCCAGCTCTATGTGCCGCGGCGAGAACGCTCTCGGTACTCGCTTGAACGCGGATTAAGTGGCCAAAGCCTTAGGCGCAGCCAGCGGGCGGTTCTAGCGAAGGCGGGCGGAGTATGAACTGAAGGCGATGTCCGTATGCGTCGGTGAAAATTGCCTCGTTGTCAGATATCAGTGTCATGGTTCCCGCTTGGGTGGGGTTGTCCCATCCGGGTGGCGGATTGCCGGCGCCGTCGCTGAGCGGGTCTGTACCGAACCAGCGACCACCGAAATATGCGAACTGAATGCCACAGTGGGTAGGTAGCAAGAGTGGCAGCGAGGCATCAATCGTCGCTGTTGCTTCGCTGACGTTGGTGGAGGTCAAGGACGCTGGCGCCGAATTAGAACATCCGCAAGTCAGAACCAGAAGTGCCACACTCTGCATAATCCGCGTACTTAGATGCATAGGTCAGTTAACCAGGCACAATAACCTGATGTAAGCGGTTCGGGAGTTCTGCGCTGCTTGGCTGATTGAGCCGCCCCAGGTGCAGTCGGTGTTAGTGGCGTCACCACCACCAAGGCAGGAGACATCTTTGCATTAGCCAGTGAAGGCACCACCCTGAACATCGCCGACGATATCTTGGGTCAGTTCGGCCGAGGTTTCCTGGGGTGTGCGCCAACCCAGAACTGCGCGGGGACGGTTGTTGAGACGGTCGGCGATCAGGTCCAACGCAGCTTGGTCATGAATGTTGATGTCACCGTTTTTGGCCAGATACTGGCGAAGGAGTCCGTTGGTGTT
>JBBSRY010000553.1:0-2556 GCA_038242595.1 Mycobacteriales bacterium | reverse complement strand
TGATCAGACTCGGTTGCTCGTCCTCGGCCGGGCGAGCGGCACCGGCTGCACGAGTGGCTCCACGTCGACGCGCGGGAGCTTTCTCCTCGGTCGATGCGGAACTCACGACGGTGTCAACCGGCGGCGCTGATGTAGTTCGTCCAGCGGCACTGGAGCCGCTCTGACGCTCGGCGATGGCGGCAACAAGGTCTGCCTTCTTCATCGTCGAGGTGCCCTTGAGTCCGAGTTCTCCGGCCAGGGCCTTGAGTTCTGGTAGCACCATGCCCGACAAACCCGAACCACGCTTCTTCGCGGTATTCGAGGATTCGAGCAGCTCCGTGGTCTCGCTCACGAAGATCCTTCCTGTCCGCCCGGACTTCTCTCCGGCGGGTTTTGTGCGCCGCTAACTGACGGCTGCAATGCCAAACCCAGACGGGACTTGGCGCGTGGTGATCACCGAAGATGCGCTGGATCGGATGAGCCTGCGGTTACGGTCTTATCGACACGTGCCGAGGTTTCCAACTGGCGAATGTGATGAGGTACAGATCTGCAGTCGCAGAACCTGTTACCTCAGACGGGGGTTCCCGGCGGTTACCCACCCTGCCGGCGATCAACGCTCACTGTAATCGCAAAACTTCGACATTCACAACACTCTGGTGGCGTGTTGTTATGTCGAAGTGACTTTTGCCCCATCTGAATCCACCGCAAGCTCCGCCAGTACGAACCCGGGCCGTCGCCATTGTGCCGCATCGATCTGTTCGGTGAGCAACGCCAGTACTGACGGGCCGGCCCCGGAAACCACAGCAGCAATTCCGGCTTTGCGCAGGTCCCTGACCAATTCAGCTGAGGCCGGCATCGCCGGTTCCCGATACTGCTGATGTAACAGGTCCACAGTCCCGTCCCACAAATAGACCGGGTCTTCGGTAAGCGCGTGCAGAAGCACCGCGACGGCCGCCGAGTTCTTGACGGCGTCACCGTGGGAGACGTTGCCCGGCAACATGTCTCGGGCAGCTTTGGTGGAACAGTGAGCTGACGCGGTGAATACCCCCAACCGGACGTCTTGATGCACCCGACGGCGAATCGAACGCACGGTGCCGTCGGGTTGGGTCCAGGAAATCGTCAATCCGCCAAACAAAGCCGGCGCCACGTTATCCGGATGTCCCTCCATGTCGGTGGCCAGTGCCAACAGGTCGGCGTCATCCAGCCGAGCCGTTCCCCCCGGCACCAGCGCGCGCGCCAACAGCATGCCGGCGACCGTCGCCGCCGCCGAAGAGCCCTGCCCACCGCCGTGCGGAATTCGGTTGATGCACTCCAGCCACAGCGAGTGACGCGGCTCACCCAACAGATCGAAGACCTTGCCGGCGGCCCGCAACACCAGATGGGTCTCGTCCAGCGGCACCGACCCGGCTCCCACCCCGGTGACATCCACCCGAACCGGACCATCGATGATCTGCGCGGACACTTCGTCGTACCGCGCCATCGCCAACCCGAAACAGTCATACCCCGGGCCCAGGTTCGCCGCCGTGGCCGGCACGCTGACGTGCACTTTGGTCATTAGTTCAGATCCAGCGCCGTGGTCACGGCGCCGGCGTCCACTGGTACCACCACGGGCTCGGTCAGAGTGGACAGTGCGGTATCCGGATCCTTCAATCCGTGCCCGGTAACCGTGCACACCACCACAGATCCCCTGGGCAGCCGACCGTCAGCGCTGGTGGCGATCAAGCCGGCGATGGACGCCGCCGACGCGGGTTCGACAAAAACACCCTCGGTGCGGGCCAGCAACCGGTACGCCTGGAGAATCTGCTCATCGGTCACTGCGTCAATAAGCCCGCCGGAACTGTCCCTGGCGTCAATTGCTTGATTCCAGGAGGCCGGCGAACCGATTCGAATGGCGGTGGCAATGGTCTCCGGGTTGGTAATCGGGTGGCCCAGTACGAGCGGTGCGGATCCGGCGGCCTGGAATCCGAACATCTTTGGCAACACCGCGATCAGACCGTCGGCGTGATACTCCTTGTAGCCCTTCCAGTACGCGGTGATATTGCCCGCGTTGCCCACCGGCAGCAGGTGCACATCGGGTGCGCGCCCCAGCACATCGCAGATCTCGAAACTCGCGGTCTTCTGACCCTCGATCCGTACCGGGTTCACCGAATTGACCAGCGCGATTTCCTCGTGATCGACAACCACCTTGCGGGCCAGTTCCAGGCAGTCGTCAAAATTGCCCTGAACCTGCAAAATCTTGGCTCCATAGGCGACGGCCTGCGCCAACTTGCCGGCCGCGATCTTGCCTTGTGGGATCAGAACTGCGCTGGTGATGCCGGCTCTGGCCGCGTACGCCGCCGCCGATGCCGAAGTGTTGCCGGTCGAGGCGCAGATGACGGCTTTCGCCCCGTTGGCCACGGCGTGAGTCACGGCCACCGTCATCCCGCGGTCCTTGAATGAACCGGTGGGGTTGGCGCCCTCGATCTTCAGGTACACCTGCATTCCGGTGCGCTCGCTCAGCGCCGGCGCGGGCAACAGCGGTGTGCCACCTTCGAACAGCGTGATGATCTTGGCGCCCCGCGGAATTGCCACCCGGTC
>JBBSRY010000552.1:0-2563 GCA_038242595.1 Mycobacteriales bacterium | reverse complement strand
GTAGTCAGCGACGCTGAGCCGGTCATGGGCGCGTTGCTGTAGCGAGCGGTAGAAGATTTTCCGGCCGGTGTAGTCGCTGGTATGCCCTGGGTGCTGGCTCGCGCCGGATTCAACGGCGACGTCGCCGCCGGGCTGCTGAGCCAGAAACCCGAGTGTCAGGTAGCTCTCGGTCGGGCTGAAGGCGACACCATCGAGGTAGTGCACCGATCGGCCGTCCCATTTCTGCTCACACGTGATGGTCGCGATGGCGTGCTGCACCTTGTCGAAGGAATTGAACCGCACATGATGTAGCTCGACTGTCGGCGACACTGGTTCGAGTTCGAGGCGGACTCTGGTGGCGTAACCGAGTGAGCCGTAGGAGTTGGGAAATCCGTGAAACAGGTCCGAGTATTCGTTGTCCGGAGTTGCGGTGACCACTTCACCAGCACCGGTGAGGATGTCGAGTTCCAGCACGGACTCGTGAACCAGGCCGCTACGAAAGGACGAGGATTCAATTCCGAGACCGGTGACGGCTCCCCCCACCGTGATGGTTTTGAGCTGCGGGACGACCAGCGGCGCCAGACCCAGCGGTATGGTGGCCGCCACCAATTCTTCGAAGGTGCACATCCCGCCCACATCAGCGGTGCGATTGGTCTGATTGACCCTCAACACCCTGGTCAATCCGGTGACATCGAGTCCTGGTGTGGAGTTTTTGCGGCGGTCGCGAAAGAGGTTCGACGTCTTTTTGGCCAATCGGATCGTTTTCCCGGCGGGAACGGCGCGATAGCTGGCCACCAACGCAGCCACCGCCCGTTGGTGTTTATCTCCGCCAACGGGCGGCGTTGATATTGCAAAGTCCTTAGGCATTGACCCAGGCTAGTACGGCTCGAGGTTTCTGCCTCTCGCCGGTGCACACCGTCTGCTGCGCGGTGATCTTCAAGTACTTGAAGCATCGGCGCAGGTGACGCAGTATTGATCAGCCGCCGGACATGAACACCGTTGGTGTGCCATCGTTGCCCGGGTTGTTGGTCAGCCGGATCTGGTTGCTGCCATCAGCGTTCATCACACAGATTTCTCGATCGCCGTCGATCTCGCACTGATAGGCAATTCTGGAACCGTCCGGGGTCCACTCCGCGTCCTGCTCCTTCTGAGTCGGCGTGTTGCTCAAGTTGTTCACGCCGACCGCATCCCCGAGATTGGGGTCGATCCAGACAACATCCTCTTCGTTGATATTGGGATCGACTTTCCTGGTGATCATCAGTTTGGTCCCGTCCGGCGAATATCGCGGATCGGAATCATAGCCAGGGTGATCCGTCAGTCGCAGCGGCTCAGCATCAGAATCGGCAACCGTCAGCCGGAAGATCTCCGCATCCTTGGAGGGGAGGATGTCCTTTCGGTAGACGATATATTGCGAGTCCGGCGACCAGGATGGGTCGACCTCGTTATCCAGCGTGTCGGTCAGCTGCGTGAGCACCACCGGATCCTGACTCAAATCCAATACAAAGATGTCGGTGGTTTCGCTGCCCTCGGCTTTCAAGGGTACGGCGATCTTGGTGCCGTCCGGAGACCAGGATGGCCGCGAATACTCACCGAGATTCTCCGCAATCCGGCTCTTGCCGCTTCCGTCGTAGGACGAGCGAAACAGCTCCCAACCACTGGTGTCGCCGGGGCGGTGCAGATAAGCCAGTTGGTTTCCAAGGCTGCCGCTTGGTTGGCCATCGGCCTGCGGCGGGGTGCTCTGGATGATCTTTTGTTCCCCGGTGCCGTTGAGATTGATTCGCCAAATTGACGGTAGGAGTTCTCCGTCTCGCGATGACTCGAAAACGATGAATCCACCACCGGTTCCGGCCGGGGAAGTCGAGGTCTCCGGCGGTACCGGTACGGCGCTGATTGATTGCTCCGGGTCAGCATTGGGCGTGGCGGTTTGGTCGGCCGAAGTCATCCCCGGCCCGGCAACAGCAGAAGTCTTAGCGGTGGACATCGCTGATGTCAGCGACGAAGCGGGGCCGGCGGCGGTCGTGTCGTCATCTCCGGTGGTGCTGATAACGGCAATGACGCCGCCGATGATGAGGGCGACCACGATGCCGATCACCAGGGGCGGCGAGACCTTGTTGCGTCGAACCGGACTGCCGGCGGAGCGCGATCCCACCGATTGGTCCACCGGCCCACTGGGTCCGGCCGAACCCGAGCCGTCCGGACCAAGGCCGTTTGGATCAAGGCCGTTTGGGCCAAAGCCAACTGGACCAGAGCCGTCTGGCCTACCTGAGGAGCGCAGGCCGATGGTGGGGTCTTCTGGACCTCGGCTGGGCACAAACGGGATTTGGCCGGCTGCCGGCACCACCTTGGTTCTGGCTTCGTCGGGCGGTGATTCCGATCCGGTCCGGCCGCCGAAGAACCAGCGCGAGAGCGAGCCGGTGCTGGGACTTCCCGGTTCGGCGGGCGGCGCAATGGCCTCAGTGGGGACCGCCGCCACGTGAGCCCGGTGGAAAGCGGTCAATGCAGCGCCAAGGGCTACCGAATGTTTGGGGTGGGCATCGGCGGCAATGGGTACTTTGAACGCCTGCGCGACAGCTTGGCTGATCAG
>JBBSRY010000551.1:0-2570 GCA_038242595.1 Mycobacteriales bacterium | reverse complement strand
GCGGCGGCGGTTTTGGCGGCTGGCTCGGTGGTGGGTCGGGCGGTTCATCCAGGCGCAGCGGTGGCGGTCGCAGCTCCGGATTTGGCGGTGGTGGCCGCAGTCGCGGCTTCAGTGGCGGCGGCGGCGGCGGAAGAAGTCGCGGCTTCTAACCGTGGCGGGTTCAATGACTCGGCGAACCGCGCTGTCCGTTCTGGTCAGTGGCGGCTTGACAACCGCGTGTGGCGCATCATCGATCGCAATGGACACCGCTACCAACGACAGCACAACGCGGCCGTCCTCGACCAGACCTGCTCGTCCAACAACAGCGTCGACGGACGCGGCGTCGCCATCTTCTGTTTCTGCCGAATCTGTGTTGCCGAGTCCTGTTCCTGAGTCAACTCCCCCGGCTTCTGGGTCAGGTCCGTCGGCGATATCCTACGGCCCGGACCCTTCGCAGTTCGGCGAGCTGACCGTGCCGCCCTCGCCCGGTCGCACTCTCGTCGTCTTGATTCACGGTGGCTTCTGGTTTGACGCCTACGACCTGGATCTGGCCCGGCCGCTGGCAGTTGATCTGGCCGCGCGCGGCTACCCGGTGTGGAATCTGGAGTACCGCCGTAACGGAAACGGCGGCGGCTACCCGGCAACATTCCAGGACATCGCTGACGGTATTGATTTTCTCGCCTCGCTGGTGAGCACGGTGCATCTGTCGTTCGAGAAGCTTGTTGTCATCGGTCATTCGGCCGGTGGCCAGCTCGGGGTCTGGGCGGCCAGTAGACGGCAACTGCCACCCGGTGCCCCTGGCGTAAATCCGAAAGTGTTGCCCACCGGGGTCATCTCCCAGGCAGGTGTTCTGGACCTTGCTCGCGCAGCCGATGAGGGCGTGGGCGGCGACGCCGTTCCAGGTCTGATGGGCGGCTATCCGGCCGACTACCCCGATCGTTACGCCGCAGCTGATCCCATCCAGCTGCTGCCGACCGGCATCCCGGTGCGTTGCCTTCACGGTGATGCGGACACGATCGTGCTTATCGACCAAAGCGAAAGTTACGTTGCTGCAGCGGTTGCCGACGGCGACGACGCCACCCTGATCCTGGCTCCCGGCGACCATCTGGACCAGATCACCGTCGGCACGTCGGCCTGGGACCTGGTCGTCAGTACGCTGAAAGAACTTTCGGCCTGATGAATGGGTGATGTATACCGGCGGGCAACATAGGGCACAGTGAACGTGTGGATACACCCGTCGCACCGTCTGCTGCCCTGCCCCAGTGGCTGCAAGTCAGCAGCATCCTGGTGCTGGGGAGTCTGGCGATTCTCCTCATCAGGTACCTGATTGGCCGCGGAATGGCCGCCGGTAAACCACGCATCGCCGATCAGAACAAATATTCACGACGAGACCAACTTATCCCGTTTGTCATTGCCGGCGTTTTGCTGCTCACCCTCATTGCGCTGATCCTGGATGTTGATTTTGGCGGACTGCTCACGCGCACTTTCGATCCGCCGATTCATGACTACTTTGTTGATCACCGAACGGCCTGGCTCACCACCGTTGTCATTGTGATCACCAATGTCTTCGGCCCTGGCGGGGCCACCCTTCTGGCCGCGGTGGCAGCCGGATTTTTCGCTGCCAGAACCAGGTCGTGGGTCCCGGCCGTGATAATTTTCTCCGGTCCGGCAATCTCCGGGCTATTGGTCCGGTTGTCCAAATACCTTGCGCCACGCCAACGACCGGACGTTGCGGGCCAGGCGGTGATCACGCTGGAACCTTCGTTTCCGTCCGGACACGCAACCGGGGTGGTGGCATTGACCGGCTGCATCCTGGTGGTCCTCTTCGCCGGCTTTGCCGGTCCAATGAGTAAGTCGGCGCTGCGTAGTTTTGTTGTTGCTGCCGTGTTCATTTCGCTGCTGGTGGCCTGGACTCGACTTTATCTTGCCGTGCACTGGTTTACCGATGTGGTGGCGGGTCTCATTCTGGGCGGTATTGCGGTCGCAACGACCGTCGCGGTTTATCGCCTTGCGCAAATGCGAACAGGCCGGGCCGATTCGGTAGGTGCTCAACAGTTTTGACGGGCGCATCGCCACTGATTTCAACAGCAGTCTCGCCCGCCGTTGTCCACCTCGCCGGCGATCCGGACGCCGAATGCACCCTCAGCCGTTGCGCTCGCCCCGTGCCTGTCTCAGCCGACCAGCGCCATGGTTGCCCGAGCGATGGCCAATTCCTCATTCGTCGGTATCACCAGTACCGACACCGGTGACCCATCTGGCGAGATCATCCGCGCCTCACCAGATGCCGCAGTATTGCGATCCGGATCCACCGAGATTCCTAATCCCTGGAGTCCACGCAGAGTGAGATCTCTGATGATGGCGTCATTCTCGCCGATCCCAGCGGTGAACGTGATGGCATCCACCGCACCGAGGACCGCGTAATACGCACCGACATACTTCTTCACTCGATGGCAGTACACATCGAGAGCAAGTTGGGCCTGGGCGTCTCCGGCTTCGATCAGGGTGTGCAGATCCCGGAAATCGCTGACCCCGCATAACCCGACCATGCCGGATCGTCGATTGAGCAAGGCGTCGATCTTGTTCACCGACAG
>JBBSRY010000550.1:0-2570 GCA_038242595.1 Mycobacteriales bacterium | reverse complement strand
TTCGTTAGGGTCAGTCAGTGCTTTCTTGGTCATCAATCTCCGTCCCGCGCATCCCGGGCACCGCCGTTCCGCTGTCCCTGTACGACTCCGCAACTCGTAGCGTCCGACTGACCGAACCGGGGGAGCGGGCCACGATTTATGTCTGTGGCATCACCCCTTACGACGCCACCCACCTCGGTCACGCAGCGACGTACCTGGCATTTGATCTGGTGCAACGCGTGTGGCTGGACAACGGGCATCAGGTGCATTACGTGCAGAACGCCACCGATATCGACGATCCGCTGTTGGAACGTGCCCAGCGGGACGGCGTTGACTGGTTTGAGTTGGCCCAGACGCAGATTCAGTTGTTCCGCGACGATATGCAAGCCCTGCGGGTGCTACCTCCGCAGGACTACATCGGCGCTGTCGAAGCGATGGACGAAGTCTCCGCAGCGGTGGCGAAACTTCTGGAAACCGGCGCCGCCTATCGACTCGGTGATGCTGAATATCCCGATGTCTACTTCGACACCACGACCACGGGACGTTTCGGATACGAGTCCGGCTACGACGAGGAAACGATGCTGGGCTACTTCGCCGAGCGCGGTGGCGACCCGGAGCGGGTCGGCAAAAAACAAGCACTTGATCCGTTGCTTTGGCGGATGGAACGCGCCGGTGAACCCGCGTGGGAATCCCCGATCGGCCGCGGTCGACCCGGCTGGCATATCGAGTGTTCGGCGATCGCGGGCAACCGGATCGGGCCGACCGTCGATGTGCAGGGCGGCGGAAGCGACCTCATTTTCCCGCATCACGAGTGTTCGGCCGCTCACGCCGAAGCGCTGACCGGTGTTGATCGCTTTGCCCGGCACTACACGCACGCCGGCATGATCGGGTTGGACGGGGAGAAGATGTCCAAATCCCGAGGCAACCTGGTTTTTGTCTCGCGGCTTCGTTATGACGACGAAGATCCGATGGCAATCCGTCTTGCGCTGCTTTCCGGACACTATCGCCAGGACCGATTCTGGAACGCCGAACTTCTCACCCAGGCCCGTGCCCGACTGACCCGTTGGCGGGCCGCCGCGAACAGAATCGGCACCGATTCCGGCGGCATCATCGTCGAGCTTCGCGCTGCATTGGCTGACGATCTCGACACGGTAGCCGCAGTTGACATCTTGGATAGATGGGCGGCATCGGAGGATATTGACGGTTGGACGGTTGCGCTGGCCGTCGATGCACTCTTGGGAATCACGCTGGCTCCGTGAAGGGCCGCTGGCTGTAGCGCTACCGCCCGTCACGCCCTGGTTTTTCTCCCCTTTGCTGTGGACCACGCCGACGCAGATACCGCTCGAACTCGGCCGCAATCACGTCGCCACTGGCCGGTGTGAGCTGCTCTTCCTCGGAGTCACGCTCCTCCAAGGTATGGATGTATTCGGAGATCTCCTCATCATCGGCGGCAATCTGAGTCACTTCGGCCTCCCACTCCTCGGACTGCTCCGGGAAAGAGCCAAGGGTGACCTCGATATCCAAGAACTCCTCAACGCGATGCAGCAGTGCCAATGTCGCTTTCGGCGAAGGTGCATGAGAAACGTAGTGCGGTACCGCAGCCCAAAATGCAACACCCGGAACACCTGCCTGTAAGCAGGCATCCTGGAAGACCCCGGAAATTCCGGTCGGTCCCTCGTAGGTGGACCTCGTCAGACCCATCTCCTGGGCAGTCTTGCCGTCGTGCGCCGAACCCGTCACCTGAACTGGCCTGGTGTGGGCAACATCGGCCAGCAAAGCACCAAGGCTGATCATGGTGGAGACACCGTTATCCAGCGCCAGCTGAACCAATTCGGCGCAGAACGCCTTCCAGCGAAAGTTCGGTTCAATGCCGTGCACCAGGATCACGTCACGACTCTGGTCCGGCAGGCGACAGACGCTCAAGCGGGTAGTCGGCCATTCAATTCGCCGGGTAACCCCATCAACAAGTTTGACGGTCGGACGCGTTACCTGGAAGTCATAGAAGTTCTCCGGGTCGATCTCTGCCAAAGGTTCGGCGTCCCACGTCAGAGCAAGATGCTCCACTGCCGAAGTCGCGGCATCGCCGGCATCGTTCCAGCCCTCGAAGGCGGCAATCAGTACCGGATCTCTCAGTTCATTGGCCTGGCTCACTCATCCAGCCTACGTCGGTGACCCCTGATGGACGAGCAGGACCAACGGCGGAGTCGCAAAGACCGCCCGAATCGGACTGGCGTTCGCTCCGGGCACCGGACGCACCACGACGCTCGTTTTCGATGCTGTCGCAGTGAGCCGCGGCCCAATCCCGGGCCCCGACGATTCCGCTGGATAGCCTAGGATCTGGCCTGTGAATTACCGCCAGTCGTTGATGTCAGTACTGCTGTTCGGTGGCAGCAAAGAACCATCTCCAGCGGCCCGGGTCCATTGATTAGGACGAGACGATGACCACGCATGCGTTGAAGTCCGTGTTGTTCGACATGGACGGCACCCTCACTGATTCGGAAAAACTCTGGACACTGGCCCTGGACGAGGTTGCGACCGATCTCGGTGGCAGCCTTTCAGCCGCGGCCAGGGACGCCATGGTGGGGCAGTCA
>JBBSRY010000549.1:0-2575 GCA_038242595.1 Mycobacteriales bacterium | reverse complement strand
GAGGGCTGGTACAAGAGTTTCAGCGCCAAGGTGGAAGACCTGCGTCCGGGCAACGGTCAAGGGGTCATCACCACACTGAGTACTGAGCAGGGCCGGTACGAGGAATACAGCGACTTCGTCATCGACTGCACCGGACTGGAAGCAGATATACGGGAGAGCCGGGTGCTGGCAGACCTTCTCGATCATTCCAACGTCGGGCGCAATCCAATCGGGCGACTCGATGTCGACACCACCTTCGAACTGATCGGCACTCGCAGCGGACCAGGACGGATGTATGCCTCCGGCAGCTCCACCCTCGGTGGCCCGTTCCCGGGAGTCGATACGTTCCTGGGTCTTCAGATCGCCGCCCTGGAAATTGCCGACGATCTGGTATCGCAGGGCTATGCAAAGAGGTTCGGCTCCCTGAGGTCTGTTTCCCAATGGTGGAAATGGGCTCGCGGCACAAAGATCTGACCGGGTAGGAATAAGGAAAGGAGTAGTCGTGGTACCCACACTGAACGGTCGCATTCAAACCAGAATCGTGCTCACACTGATTATCGGCGGACTGTGGACGCTGCTGATCACACCCATCCTGCCCACCGGAGTTTCACTGGGACCGTCGTACAAAATAACGTTCATCATCTTGCTCGCGGTGATCGTGCTCGGCATCGTTTGGGAGTTGATCTACCACGGTCTGCAACAATTCCGCTGGGAAAAGGACTGGCCGACAATCTTCGGTTTGTTGCTCGGAATTCCGGAAGGTTTGTTGATCTGGTTCCTGATCAAAGGCGGGCTCATCCCCGGGATCGACGCTATTCCCGGATCCGCCTTTACGATTGACTTCGTGACGACCTGGCTTGTCGTCTGGGTCTTTGCCAATGGCCCGATGCGGATCTTCTCCATCCGCTGGCGATTCCGAGGAGGCAGGTTCGCGTGAATGCACCATTGGACGACATCAGGGCCGAGGTGCTGCCCGGCGAGCATCTGATCGCTCGGCTACCCGGATTGGTCGCCGTGATCCGGCGGGACAACGAAACAGACACCGTTTTATTGGCCCAACTCCTGGAGTTGTTCCGCAGCGCCTCCGATGCCAATCCCGACGAACCGGGCCGTGATCTGGCGCTCCAGCTCACGCGCTGGGTGGTTGGTGCAAGCTCGGTGCCGGATTTCGGAACGGTGGCCACCGCCGGCGCCAAGTTGGCGGTCTTCCTGCATGGTGATATCAACTTCGGTGAAGTGAGTGAGGCCGGCGTCGATCTGCCCGAGAACGCGGTCCAACTGGCCGGTAGTGAGGCGGCTTTCACCGTCGACCGGCTATTGGACTGGCCCGCCGGAACATTCGGATTGACCGTCGGTCCGGACAAACCTGGAAACGGCGCCTTCGCCATCGTCGGAATACCCGGTTGGGCCGGTCTCCGGTCCGGAGCCGTGCCCGGTTCCGGGGTGATTCTCGGTCCACGCGCCACGAATCCCTGCGCCACGAGCCCGCGCGCCATGAGCAGTGCCGACGCCGACCTGCCGGAACCAGCGCCAAAGGTGGTCGCTGCCGCGCCGGTGGCCATCCAGGAACTGCCGATGACGCAGGAATATTCCTTGCCCAAGAAGGAAAGCGTTGCGGCCAAATCGGAGTCCTCGGTGCCGCCACCTGCGACACCGCCAACCCCGGCCGCGGCAACTCCCCCGTCGGGGTGGACACCACCGGAGCCTGCCGCGCGGCCAACTCCGGCCGCAGAGCGGGTGGAAGATCCGATTCCACAGCCGAATTGGCCACCGCCGCCAGAGATCGCCCCAGCGCCACTACCGGCGCCGAAGTTCTCCGAGCTGATTCACGGTTCCCACCTGCACGAGGTCCCTCGCGCTCCGCTGCCGGTGGCCGCCCCGCCGCTGCCGCCCGGCACCAGGAACAAGCCGCAACCGGTGGACCCGGCCAAACCGGCCGGCGTCATTGTCAAAGGTTTCCGCTGCTCCCGGGGACATCTGAACGATCCCCGGGTGTCATTCTGTTCGGTCTGCGGAATCCGGATGGATCAGCTGACCGGAATTCTGGTCAATGAACGCCGGCCCCCACTGGGGCTTCTCGTGCTGGACATCGGCTCGACCTTTGTGCTGGATGATAACTACTTGCTGGGGCGCAATCCGGAGATTGACGAAGCCGTTATCGCCGGTCTGATCCGCCCCATTCGGGTGGATGACGACAGCGGCAACCTCTCCCGGGTGCACGCCGAAATTCGCCTCGAGGGCTGGGATGTCGTACTCGTCGACCGCGGTAGCGCCAATGGCACCTACGTCGCCGGACCCGGCCAACAGGGTTGGAGCAGGCTTGCACCCCTGCAGCCGTTTGTCCTTGCACCCGGCACCCAGGTTCGCACCGGACGACGGATGTTCACCTTCGAGTCCTCGCAGGCTCGTCTGTAGCCATCGCCCATCGGATCTGCACACGGGCCCCGCCCACCACCTCGTGCTGGCCAGGGCCCGTGTGCTCGGCCGGCTGGTGGTCTCAAGTGCTGACAGTGCCCTCGGCCCGGGCCGGAATCAGCTTGCCGAGTTGGTCGGCCAAGTCGGTCACCCGGTCGTCGGCACCGGCCGTTACCGCCAG
>JBBSRY010000548.1:0-2581 GCA_038242595.1 Mycobacteriales bacterium | reverse complement strand
AGCCGCCCTCCCGTCAGGAAAGGGCGGCTTTTGCGTCGCTATAAGGCTTTTCGATACTGGGGTTGGTGGTCGGCTGCTCAGACGGTCTGGGCGGCCGGCATGCGCTGCTGCAGGGGCGGCGCCACCATCACTCGACGATGCTTGCCCGGTGTCCACAGAGACGAGAAAAATCCCCGCCTGGCAATGGACATCATCTTGGCGACATGGGTGAGGTTCGGCATTCCAAGACGATGCCGACCGTGACCGGCTGTGGTTCCCCGCATGGGTCCTCCCGAAATCTTGTGAAAAGTCATGTGTGGGTGACGCAGCGTCATTGCCATCGTCACGCGGATAATCGAGTGCGGCGAAATTTCCGGTAATTAGATAGAACAGACTGACGAACTTTCCGACGCCGCTTCGTATTACCTGAAATAACCGTAGGTCAAGAATGTCCAAAAGGTGCGCAAGTGCACGGTGTGTCGGGTACGACAGGCGATACTGCTGATGAAGAGACGAACAATGCACACCCATCAAAGGCAGACGAGGACCGAAACATGATGATTGTGGCGGTGACCGGTGGCATCGGATCCGGCAAGTCAACAGTGTCCGCTCTGTTGGTCGCCCGTGGAGGCCTGCTGGTCGATTCAGATCTGGTGGCCCGCGAAGTGGTGGCGCCGGGAAGCGATGGTCTGGCCGCCATCGCCGAATGCTTCGGTGCTTCGGTAATCTCACCGGACGGTTCGCTGAATCGACCGGCAATGGCGTCCATCGTGTTCAGTGATCCCACCGCCAGAGCTCTCTTGAACGACATTACGCACCCCCTGATAAGGCGCCGATTCGCCGAGGTGGTGCAGTCGGCTCCGGCCGACGCGCTGATCATCAACGACATTCCGCTACTGAACTCTGTCCAAGGGGCCGCCGGGTTTGCGTTGGTCATCGGTGTGGGGGCGGACGCGGAACGACGAATCAGCAGGCTGATCGGTCGCGGTCTCTCGGAGACGGACGCACGTTCCCGGATGGGGGCACAAATCACCGACCACGAGCGACGCCTGCTCGCCGATCACTGGCTGGACAACGACGGCACACCGGAAGAAATTCGGGCTCAGGTGGATGACCTGTGGCGCTCGCGGCTTTCGGTGATGAATGACAACTTGCTTCATCAACGACCGGCAGCTGCGAGTGGATTCCCACCGGCGGCGCCGGCCCTGACCCAGGCCAGAATACGACTGGCCGCTGCTGGTGCCGGAGTCGACGTCACTGACGTGACATGCAGCTCCCGTGCACTGACGGCTGTAACCGTTGGCGATCCGGGCCGGGACGCTTTGACCTCATCGATGCATCGAGCCGGCTTTGTGCGTTTGTCGACCGTCCTGTTCGGCTCCGCAGATCCCGCGCAGCCCTGGCAGGTCACCTTCGACTTGGCCAGATGACCTCAGTACCGGAAAATCAATGCTTCCAGCGCCGTGAAGCACGGCACCTTGCCGACCTGACCGGCGAATGAAAACTGACTGTCGGTGGTCCGGCGTAACCTTTGAACCGTGGCATTCGCAGCAGAACACCCAGTCCTGGCAGTCTCCGAGCACCGGCCGGTCGGAGACATCCCGCGCTCCAGTGCGCGGTTCGAAGTGGTCTCCGACTACAAGCCGGCCGGAGATCAGCCCACGGCCATTGCCGATCTCGAACGCCGGCTGTCCGAAGGGGAGAAGGACGTGGTGCTACTGGGCGCCACCGGTACCGGTAAGTCGGCAACCACCGCCTGGCTGATCGAGAAGCTGCAGCGGCCAACGCTGGTGATGGCGCCGAATAAGACATTGGCAGCGCAGTTGGCAAACGAACTGCGGGAGTTGTTCCCGAACAATGCGGTCGAGTATTTCGTCTCGTACTACGACTACTACCAGCCTGAAGCCTATGTTCCGCAGACCGATACCTTCATCGAGAAGGACTCATCGGTGAACTCCGATGTGGAACGTCTGCGTCACTCGGCCACCAAATCGTTGCTGTCCCGAAGAGACGTCATCGTGGTTGCCTCGGTGTCCTGCATCTACGGGCTGGGTACCCCGCAGTCCTACCTGGACCGGTCGCGTCCGGTGAAGGTCGGCCAGTCAATGGAGCGCGATGCGCTGCTGCGCGCGTTGGTAGACGTGCAGTACAGCCGCAACGACCTGGCTTTCACCCGCGGCTCCTTTCGGGTGCGCGGCGACACGGTGGAAATCATCCCGTCCTACGAAGAACTGGCACTGCGGATCGAATTCTTCGGCGATGAGATCGAGCGTCTCTACTATTTACATCCGCTGACCGGGGAAGTTCAGCGTGAGGTCGATGAACTCCGGATCTTCCCGGCCACGCACTACGTAGCCGGCCCGGAACGTATGGAGAAGGCGATCAACGCCATCGAGAATGAGCTTGCCGACCGACTGGCCGAGTTCGAGAAGCAAGGCAAGCTGCTTGAGGCACAACGTCTTCGGATGCGCACCACCTATGACGTGGAGATGATGCGCCAGGTCGGTTTCACCTCCGGTATCGAGAACTATTCGCGACACATCGATGACCGTCCGCAGGGCAGCGCCCCGGCCACGCTGATCGACTACTTCCCGGACGATTT
>JBBSRY010000547.1:0-2593 GCA_038242595.1 Mycobacteriales bacterium | reverse complement strand
AGGGTGGTGTTCAAACTTTCGGTCGCAGCGGCAATGGGTGCCGCTGGATTACATTCCTCCGCAGTCGGAGTTTTCAGACCACCGAATTCTCCGGCCAGCTCGAAACGCGCTCCCAACAAAGAGCAGTCGAGTGGGTTGACGGTGGATCCGACCGAGTTGATATTGACGATGGCCGCCACGACGGTGCCATCTGCCAGCGTCACGGACGCAGTACCGATACCGCCCTTGAGACCACCGGACCTGGCGCCGGTGCCGCCGCCGACGGTGCCCTGTTCGATCTGATTGCCGTTGGCCTCGACAAGCGCTCGGTAGCCCCAGTCAGCTGTCGGGCGGGCGTTGAAGGTGCCGCCGCGGTTCAGGTCGAAGATGGAGGCACCGGGAACGATCGGCACCACGCCGGCGCCGACGTTGACGCCCTTGCCCTGTTCTTCCAACCAGCGCATCATGCCGGTGTTGGCGTCCAGCCCAAAGGCGCTACCACCATTGAGTGCAACAGCGTTGACTCCGGGATTGGAGTTCAGCGGGCTGAGTAGGTCCATTTCCTTGGTGGCCGGCGCGCCGCCTCGGATGTCGGCTCCGGCCACTGCCCAATCCGGTGTGTAGATCACGGTATTACCGGTGAGGTAACCGTTTCCGATTGCCTGGACCTGACCAACCTGAATACCCGCAACGTCGGTAATACCGTTGTGCAAGCCCGGGAGTCCGGCGGTGCCCGGCCCGCCCGGCCCGGCTACCGGAGCTGCAATAGCGACAGATGGCGCCACCGCCATCGCTCCGATCATCAACGCAGCAAATGCTGCGGTAAGGGATTTCTTGTGCACTAAGACTCCTTGTGATTCGGTTCAGGCCTTCGGCCTGCCGGCGGGGTGCGGGGGAATTGCGGTGGGTGCGAATTCCGGTGGGTACGAATTCCTGGGCGTGCGGAGGAATTCTTGGGGCATGCGGGGAAAGCGGCGCAGGGCGGGGAAAAACGGAGGGGAAAGCGTCGGACGGCGCGCGAGATCGCCCACGCACCACCGATTTCCGAGGGATCGCCTTGCCTGCGCAACACGATGTGACAAGATTACTGGTCTTACCAGCGACCTAGGCTGACTCTTTCAATTAGCAGGCTGGGTGTCAACCCTCAAAGCGCGCAAACCTCAAATGGATTTTACTGGTGACCCCTTATCGCAGCCATTG
This sequence comes from Mycobacteriales bacterium, assembly GCA_038242595.1. Classification (GTDB taxonomy): domain Bacteria; phylum Actinomycetota; class Actinomycetes; order Mycobacteriales; family Nakamurellaceae; genus Nakamurella. The sequence goes on along the minus strand of JBBSRY010000547.1, from coordinate 1,414 downwards.
TTGAAGAACCGGTCAACACAAACGCGAGCCGATCGAAATTTCGACCGACTCGCGTTCGTGGTATCGCTGGCCCAGGCTTCTTGGCCGGGCTACCGGACTCAGCTACTGGGCGGGGGGTCAAACCGTCCATCAATGGCGGTCCAGCCACCGTCAACGGTCAGGACCGACCCGGTAACAAAAGTCGAAGCATCCGAGGCCAAAAACACCACAGCGCCGGCCAATTCGCTGGGCTGCGACCAGCGACCAAGGGCGCTCTTCTCCGCATAGGCTCGGTACCACTGCTCATTGGCCTGGATCTGTGCGGTCAGAGGCGTCTCCACCACTCCCGGGGCCACCGCATTGACCCGCACCCCGGCCGGACCGAATTCAGCCGCCGCGGTTCGAAGCAGTTGCACCAGACCGGCTTTGGTGGCCGCGTAGACCCCCTGCCCTGGTTCCACCGTCTGCGCCCTGATCGAACTGAAGCCAACGATGCTACCGCCGCCGCGGGAGGCGAAAGCAGGACCGAAGGCCTTCAGCAGAGAGAAGGATGCACCCAGGTTGAGATTGACCACCCGATCGAATTCGGCGCGGGTGTAATCAGCAATCCGCTTCCGTACGTTGGTGGCTGCGGTAAAGACCAAAATGCTTGCGGTGTTGAACTTCACGGCGGCTGCCTGGACGGCGGCGTCATCCAGTACATCGAGTTCGAGTACCTGCGCCGAGTCACCGATCAGGGCCGCCGTGGCTGCGGCAGCTTCCACATTTCGATCAGCGCACACCACCGATGCACCATGGGCGGCCAGGGCCAGCGCGGACTCTCGCCCGATGCCACTGCCGGCACCGATGACAATCGCCTGCCGACCATCAAACTGGAACAACTTGGTGTAATCCATCTTGTGTACTCCTGAATCTGAGCTCGTCACGCCGGGCGGATAATAGCCATTTTTGTCACCATGTACTCCTCGATGGCAAACCGGGGACCCTCGCGTCCGATTCCGGAATCCTTCACGCCGCCGTAGGGCATGATGTCGGATCGGAATCCCGGAATCTCGTTCACCACCACACCACCCACATCCAGGCCGTCAATCGCAGCGAAAGCCGTTGCCAGACTGCGGGTGTACACCGAAGCCTGCAGTCCATACCGCGACGCATTGACAATTCGCAGCGCCGCGGTCAGATCGGGGGCCGTGGTCACACACACCACCGGGCCGAAGATCTCCTGCGCCCAGACCTTGGACTCGGCCGGCACCGAAGCCAGCACGGTCGGAGCGATTGATCGCCCCTGCTGCTCCCCGCCGAAGACCACTCGCGCGCCGTCCTCGAGTGCTTCGGAAATCCAGCTCATCACGCGGTCACAGGAGCGCTGGTCGATCAACGGCGCCACTCGGGTTTCGTCAGATCTCGGATCACCGACCACCACCTCTGCCATCCT
>JBBSRY010000546.1:0-2595 GCA_038242595.1 Mycobacteriales bacterium | reverse complement strand
ATCGCCGCCTTGGCTTCGTCTCGAGAGAATCCAGGCAAAGATCCGGTCACCACAATGGACAATCCGGCCAGAGTTTGTTCGGCGCGCTCAGTTGTATCGTCGGCCATCCGAACTCCGGCGGCGGCCCACTTGTTCACAATGTCCCGGTGCCACGGGATGGCAAACCATTGCGATACTGCGACTGCGATGGTCGGGCCGACACCGTCGACCGCCGCAATCTCGGCTTCGGCTGCTTGGGCGATCGATTCGGAACGGGGCGGCGGGCCATCCGGGATGGTCAGCACGGGTTGCTCCGAAGATTCGCCGGCGGCGGCCAGGACCAAAGAATCATCGGGTTCGGCAGCTTCGCCGGTGTCACCCAGAGCGTCCGTCTCATCCAGAACGTCCGTCTCAACCTGAGCGTCCGTCTGATCCAAAACGTCCGTCTCAACCTGAGCGTCCGTCTCATCCAAAACATCGGCTGATGTGACCTTGGCGCTCAGTTGCGGCAGGCCGCCGTCCGGAGCGAGCCGCCCGAAGTGTTGAGCCAGGGCGCGCGAGGCACTGGGGCCGACGTGTCGAATCGACAGGGCAACAATGACTCGCCACAGTGGTTGTTCTTTTCTGAGCTGCAGATTTGCCAGCAGTTTCTTTCCATTGGCCGATAACACTCCGGCTTTGGTGGTGAATAAAGGCGTCGCCGTCAGGTCTGCCTCGGTCAGTCCAAAGATGTCGCTCTCGTCTGTAATCACTCCTGCACTGAGCAGCGCCGATGCGGCCTCGTACCCCAACCCCTCGATGTCGAACGCACCACGCCCGGCCAAGTGGAAGACACGTTCCCGGAGTTGAGCCGAACAACTCTGCGAGTTGGGGCAGCGGATGTCGACATCGCCCTCTTTCATCGGGCGTAGTTCAGTGCCGCATTCCGGACAACGGGTCGGCATCTGGAAAGCGTGTTCGGATCCATCTCGCAGAGCGACAACCGGCCCGAGCACCTCCGGAATCACGTCGCCGGCCTTGCGGATCGTGACGGTGTCGCCGATGAGCACTCCCTTGCGGACAACTTCGCTACCGTTGTGCAGGGTCGCCATCCCCACGGTGGAACCCGCGACGAAAACGGGCTCCAACACCGCGAACGGAGTAACCCGCCCTGTCCGTCCGACATTGACCTGAATATCTCGAAGTTTGGTGGTCACCTCCTCCGGTGGATATTTGAATGCGATGGCCCATCTCGGCGCCCGCGAGGTGGTGCCAAGCCGACGTTGTTGGGCGATCTCGTCGACCTTGATCACCAGACCATCGATGTCATGGCTGATGTCGTGACGGTTTTGCTCCCAGTAACCCACCCGCTCGAGGACTTCACTCGGCGCATCAAGAACCAGACTATTGGGCGAGATAGGCAGCCCCCAGGCACGAAGACGCTCATAGGCCCCCGACTGACTGGTGATGTCGAATCCGTCACGAGCACCGATCCCGTGACACAACATGGCCAGTTTTCGGGATTTGGTGATCCGCGGATCTTTCTGGCGCAAGGAACCGGCCGCCGAGTTGCGTGGGTTGGCAAACGGATCCTTACCAGCGGCAACCAGCTGCGCATTCAATTCAGCAAAAGCCTCCAGCGGAAGAAACACCTCCCCGCGGATTTCCACCAGGGCCGGAATATCGTGGCCACCGTCGTCGGACAACCTCTCTGGAATGTCCTTGATAGTGCGGACATTCATCGTCACGTCCTCGCCGGTTCGGCCATCACCCCGAGTGGCAGCCCGCACCAGCACTCCGTCTCGATAGGTCAGATTGATCGCCAGCCCGTCGATCTTGACCTCCGTCAGCCACTTCACCGGGCCACCGGCGTCACGGGCGGTCTTGTCCAACCAAGCCGACAGCTCATCCAGGGAAAACACGTTGTCCAGCGACAACAGGCGTTCGGCGTGTTCGACGGATCCGAATTCTGTGGAGAAGCTGCCGCCAACCTTCTGCGAGGGCGAGTCCGGTGTGATCAGCACCGGCCACTGGGATTCCAGCGCTTCGAGCTCCTTCAGGAGACCATCGAACTCCGCGTCGGTGACCAGCGGCGAATCCAGCACGTAATAGCGGAACTGGTGGCGGGTTATCTCATCAACAAGGACCGCGTGGACAGACGCGTCCGCCGGGTCCACCTCCGCCAGGCCGGCAACGGCCAAGACTTCGTTCTCATCGACAGGCGGTTCGACGGCCGCGGCGTCCTGGGATGCATCTCGTGAGCTCACCCGGTGAGAATATCGGGGACCACCGACAATCGCATTGCCCCGGGCTCCCATGCCCGGTGGCCGATATTCGTGGCTGCTGCGGTCGGAAGCACCGCACGCCCTCATCTTGGTACATTGCGCCGCGGGTAAGGATCGCACCGGAATCGCGGTGGCCCTGGTCCTGCGATTGGTCGCAGTACCACGGGAGAGAGTCGTGGCCGACTACCTCCAGACCCAATCGGCGATGGCAGAACTATTACCGCGAATCTTTCAGACCCATGCCGCACTGGTGTGCACGGGCTCCTCAGAGCGCGACTATTGTTGCAGTGGGGGAAGTCTCGAGATCACAAGCTGGACTTCCGATGCCGCCCGACCTCACGAGCTGGGGCCT
>JBBSRY010000545.1:0-2610 GCA_038242595.1 Mycobacteriales bacterium | reverse complement strand
TTCGTCGATCGCGAGTCTGGTGATCACCGTGCGGGCGTAGGCGTCCACGGTGGCGCATTCGATGTGGTTCCATCGCACGTACATTCGTAGGAGCGCCTGTTGTAACAGGTCTTCGGCGCGGATCCAGTCGCCGCAGATCAGGTACGCGATTCGACGCCAAACCAGGGCCCTGTCCTGGACCACGGCGACAAAATCGTCCCGGTTGCGCACTCATGTTCCTTTCACTGCTGTTCTCACCCGCTAATTACGCGCGAACTTGCCCAAGGGTTGCACCGTAGGCGAGATTGAGCTGAGATAAGGTCCGCAAATGGAGCAGGTGGCAGTGCTGATCAACCCGGTTGCCGGTGGCGGCCGGGCATTGCCGATCGGTCGCCAGGGCGTAGATCTACTGCGAGCGGCCGGTCTGCAGGTTCGGGAACTGGTCGGCCGTGATACCGCAGACTCGCTGGCGCTGTCCCGAGAAGCTGTGGCATTGGGGATGGAGGCGATCTATGCCTGCGGCGGGGACGGCATCGTTCATCAGGCAATTCAGGCCGTCGCCCAGACCGACACCGCGCTTGGCGTGATCCCGTGTGGAAGTGGTAATGATTTCGCCCGCACGGTCGGTGTGCCACTCGGTGATCCGGCGGCCGCCATCGCCCACTCGCTCACCGGTTCACGACTGGTGGATCTTGGGCGGGTCGACGTTGGACAGGTGGGCCTTGGAGGGGTTCAGCAAACCTGGTTCGGCACCGTCCTGGCTTCCGGTTTCGACTCCAAAGTCAATGACCGGGTCAACCGCACTCGTTGGCCCAAGGGTCGGCTGCGCTACAACCTCTCGATCGTGGCCGAACTCGCTGCCTTCAAGCCTCTGCCATTTCGGATCGAGATCGACGGCGTTACCACTGAACTCGAAGCGATGCTGGTGGCGATCGGTAACGGTTCCTGTTACGGCGGCGGTATGCGCATCTGCCCGACCGCCGACATCACCGACGGTTTGTTGGACGTTACTGTCATCTCCCGGATGAGCCGGTCGAAATTGATGCGACTCTTCCCGTCCGTCTATCCCGGACGTCATGTGCTGCGGCCCGAGGTGCTGACCTTCCAGGCGCGCTCAATCACCACGATGGCTCCCGCGGTGAATGCCTACGCCGACGGGGAGTACATCGCGGCGCTACCCATCACCTGCGTCGCTGTTCAGGGGGCACTGCGGGTTCTGGGCGCGTTGCCTACCGATGCCTGACCTCTCGAGGCGCACCTCGGAACTGATGAAAGGAGGTCGGCATGCCGACCATCCCGCTGCCCGAACGTCCGTCCATCGTTGTGTTGCGCACACTGGCCCGAGACCTTCAGCGCCGCATTCGTTCGGGATCCATAGAACTTCTGCAGGAGTTCTATCCCGGCTATGACGGCGTTATCGCCGACTTTCCGTTGAATCTGGCCCAACTGGTGTTGGCCCGAAGCTTCGGATTCGCCAGTTGGCCACGGCTGGTCGAGTACGTCGAGTTGGTTCGCGGTTTTACCCGGATCCCAGATTCGGACGAAATAATCAGCACCTCGTTGGACCGCTTTCTGGCCCATGCTGTCCTTCGCTATTCAGATACCGATGGCCCGGATCGTTGGGCGATTGCCGAAAAGATGCTCAGTGATCTTCCTGAACTATCGGGCAGTACCATCTGGAGCGCAGCGGCGTCGGGCAATCATCAAGCAGTACAACAGATCTTGGACCAGGATCCCGGCACTGCGAATCGCATGGGCGGACCATTCAACTGGGAGCCATTGCTGTATCTGACCTATTCCCGTCTCACCGTCCCACTGGGCGACGTGATCACCACCGCCGGGTTGCTGCTGCAAGCCGGCGCCGACCCGAATGCCGGCTACCTGTGGCACGGCTACCCAACTCCGTTCACCGTTCTGACCGGGGTGTTCGGGTCCGGTGAGCAGGGCCTGCTCAAACAACCGCCGCACCCGCAGGAACTACCCTTGGCCAGGCTGTTGCTCAGCGCCGGCGCCGATGCCAACGACGGACAAGTGTTGTACAACAGAATGTTCTACCCGAGCAATGATCACCTTCACCTCCTGTTCGACTACGGGTTAGGGGCCGGCGACGGCGGTCCGTGGCGCAAACTCATGCCGGAGGTGATGGATTCACCACGGCGCCTGCTGTCGACCCAGTTGGGCTGGGCCGTCGCGCACGGAATGCAGGAACGCGTTGCGGTGCTGGCAGAGCACGGTGTCGATGTGGATGCACCGCTGGATTCGCCTTACATCGCTGCGATGACGCCGCTGGAATTGGCCGGCCTCGCGGGCGGGCGTCAGGTACACAGGCTCCTGCTGGCATTGGGCGCTGATCCGGACATGTCCTCTGCGGAAAGCGTTTTGGTGTCCGCGCTGATGTTCGCCGATCGGACGACAGTCGAGCAGCACACCGCTCTGCTCGAGTCGGTTCGTCACTCCCATCCGTCATTGATCCTGCGGGCGGTGGTAGCCGACCGAATGGAGGTCATCGAGTTCTTGGTCGAACACGGTTTTGACGTCAATGCCTACGGGCGCAGTGATGTCCCGAACAACGAACCCAGGGAAACGGCTCTGCATCACGCCGCCTTCGAGGGTGCACTGGAGATGGCGACA
>JBBSRY010000544.1:0-2617 GCA_038242595.1 Mycobacteriales bacterium | reverse complement strand
ATCCGGCGCAACTGATGATGTCGGCCTCGGCGGCCGATGTCGCGACGGTGGTGGTCGGTGGCAAAGTGTTGGCGCGTACTGGAATCCACGAAACTTTGGGCGATCCGGGTCTACTGCTGGCTGAGGCAATCAGGAGGATCGCTTCATGAGCTCGCGACAGTCGTCTGCAACGCAATCAACGCTTCTGACCGGGATCTCGCGCCTGATCACCAATGATCCGGCATGGGGTCCAAGTCCTCTTGGAGTTATCCAGGATGCTGCATTGGTAATCGAGGGTGACAAAGTGATGTGGGTCGGCGCCGCAGGGCAGGCGCCGCAGGCCGATTCTGCCGTCAACCTGGATGGCCGGTGTGTGCTGCCCGGGTGGGTGGACTCGCATTCGCATCTGATCTTTGCCGGCGACCGGGCAGCTGAGTTCTCGGCCAGGATGGCCGGCGCTCCCTATCAGGCCGGCGGCATCATGGCCACCGTCGGACCCACCCGCGCTGCCAGTGATGAGTCGCTGTTGGCCAGTGCGCGAAAACTGGTTGCCGAGATGGTGGCCGGCGGCACCACCTGTATCGAAACCAAGACCGGGTATGGGTTGTCATTGGACGAGGAAATTCGAAGCGCCAAAATAGCTGCCGCAGCCGGTGTCGATGAGGTGACGTTTCTTGGCGCTCATCTGTTGCCGCCGGAGTATGCCGACGATGCCCAGGCGTACGTCGATCTGGTCAGCGGGCCGATGCTTGACGGCGCCCGCGAATACGTCGGCTGGATCGACGTGTTCTGCGAATCAGGGGCATTCGACGAGCAGCAGTCCCGTCAAATATTGGAGGCGGGGGCAGCGGCAGGACTTGGCCTTCGGGTGCACGGCAACCAACTCGGCGCCGGTCCCGGGGTCGCACTGGCCGTTGAACTGGGCGCCGCGTCGGTCGATCACTGCACCTACCTGTCGGAGGCAGATATTGCGCTGTTGGCCGACTCGGACACGGTGGCAACACTTTTACCGGCCTGTGATTTGTCCACCCGGCAGGCGGCAGCCCCGGGGCGGGCGCTGTTGGATGCAGGCGCCACCGTCGCGCTGGCCGCCAATTGCAATCCCGGATCCTCCTACACCACCTCGATGTCGCTGGTGGTCGCGTTGGCGGTGCTGCAATGCCGGATGACGGCGGCCGAAGCTGTCTGGGCGGCGACAGCCGGCGGCGCAAAGGCGCTGCGGCGCAATGACGTCGGGCACCTATCGGTGGGGGCGCGTGCTGATATCCACGTACTGGATGCACCATCGGAGGACTATTTGGCCTACCGGGTCGGTGTGCCGCTGACCCATGCTGTCTGGCGTCAAGGCACCCGCGCCCGCTGACCGCTTTGTTGGAGGAGCGGCGTTGCGACCCTGTTCATTGGTGTAGCGAAGTCGAGACCCCAGCTTGGCGATCGAGCGCTGTCGAGGCCCTTACTCGTTGATCAACGCCAGTAGACCCTTACCGATGGTAAGCACGCTGCCGGTGTAGGCCACCGTGATCAGTGCGATTCGGGCGTGGGCGGGCTTGACCCGTTTTGAAGCCACATCGCCGGCCGCCACTCCGCTGAACAGAGCCACGGCTATCACCACCCAGAACCACCACGGCAAGTTCGGTACCGCGCCGTCGATGAAAATTACCTTGCCCAGTAGCGATGTCATACCGGTGATGAAAAAATACGGCTGCACGGTGGCCGCAAATTTAGTTTGCTGCCAGTTGCTCATGACGGCATAAATACTCACCGCTGGTCCACCGACTCCAGCGGTGTAACTCATGAAGCCGGAGGCGTAGCCGGCACTCCCGAGAATGACAGGCCCATCGATCTGCCGCCGGGACCGGACCAACAGAGAGGCGGACAGCGATAGAAAGACGATCAGTCCCACGCTGATCTCCAACCAGGCGCTTGGGACTGCTTTTGAGACCAGGATGCCGGTGGCAATGCCTAGGAAGGCGGTCGGGACCAGCAACCCGACCTTGCGCCACTCGACTTGGCTCCAGACCCTGGTCAAAATCAACGACGACGACAAAGCTCCGCAAAGGTTCGCAAGGAGGACCCCGCTGATCGGTCCGAGCAGGATCACCAAGAAGGGGGCGGCAACGAGGGCGAAGCCCATGCCGGTGATCCGCTGCGAAGTCGCACCAAAAAAGACAAAAAAAACAACAAGGACAACAGCACCCACATTGCTACCGATGGCTTGGTCCACCCAGTGACTCTATCGGCGTTGATGGCAGTGAATTGGGCCACGACTGCAGCAGCACGAGACCGACCAGTTTTTCTTCTCAGACCGAGCAGGAGCCGTCAGCACAGGTGTTGCCTGATGAGCCGTCGGCCGATGTCACCACACTGATCAGCGGATGCGAATCAGCCCAAGCCTTTTCCATTACATCGGTGAAGACAGCCGGTGGCTGTCCACCGGAGACCGCGAATTTACGATCGAAGACGAAGAACGGAACCCCGGTGGCGCCGAATGAGCGAGCCAGCGAGATATCTCCTCGCACCTGCTCGGCAAAACGATCCGAGTCCAACACCTGGGCAACTTCGGTTGCGTCGAGTCCGACGGCGACAGCCAGTTCGATCAGCGTTTCCCGGTCGCCGACCTTGCGACCCTGCACAAAGT